>JADEXW010000131.1 GCA_015206935.1 Pseudanabaenaceae cyanobacterium LEGE 13415
GCTGTAAGCAGAAGAAGAACAAGAGAACTAATCAATGTGATGCGGCGATGTCTGAGTACTAGATTTAATGTCCATTGATAGAGTTGTAGTAATCGATCGAAAGCTTGTTCTGAAACCCGGTGAAAGCGACTTCTCTGATAGGAATGGGAATGATTGAGAAATCGACTGCACAACATTGGAGTCAGAGTTAGAGAAACAAAACCAGACACCAAAATCGCGATCGAGATTGTAATGGCAAATTCATGAAACAATCGTCCAATCAATCCACCCATAAAAATGATTGGAATAAACACAGCGACTAATGAAAGTGTCATTGATACGATCGTAAAACCGATCTCTTTCGATCCCTTTAAAGCAGCCTGCATCGAATTTTCGCCAAGTTCCTGATGCCGCACTACATTTTCTAGAACTACGATCGCATCATCCACTACAAAGCCGACTGATAGCGTTAACGCCATCATCGAAATGTTATCAAGTGAAAAACCTAACAGATACATTGCAGCAAATGTTCCAACGATCGCAACCGGTAGTGCCAAACTGGGAATCAATGTTGCCGTTAAACTCCGCAGAAATACGAAAATCACTAAAATCACAAGCACGATCGACAACAGCAAAGTCAATTTCACATCATTCACTGAAGCTCGAATCGATTGAGAGCGATCGTAAATAATTCCCATCTCGATCGACTGTGGAATTTGAGCGCGTAATGCAGGGAGTTGCTGTTTGATTGCATCGACAATTTCGACTGTATTCGCATCGGGTTGGGGCTGAACGGCAAGCACGATCGCAGGCTGATTTGCAACAGTTTTATCGCTGTAGAGATTTGAAATTTTATTGTTCTGAATGTCATCCCTCACTTGAGCAACCTCTTGAAGTCGAACTGTTGCACCATTTTTGTAAGCTACAATCAGCGATCGATACTGGTCTGCATTCATCAACTGTCCATTCGCCTGAATCAGATAGCGCTTATCTGCTCCTGAAAGGCTCCCGGTCGGAAGTTCGACATTCGCTTGCTGCACCGCAGTTCTGACTTGATCCAATCCAATTCCTTTGGCGGCAAGTGCTTGTGGATCAAGCTGAATCCGAACTGCATACTGTTTCTGTCCATAAACTTGAACTTGTGCGACTCCATCAATCATCGAAATCGGTTGTGCGATCGTAATTTCTGCGGCATCATCGACACTCGAAATCGGCAGTGTTTTGGAATAGAGATAAAGATAGAGAATGGGCGCAACCGATGGATTAACTTTGCGATAAGAAGGCGGTTTTGGCATTCCGAGCGGAAGTTGAGCAGCGATCGCAGAAATGGCAGATTGCACATCTTTTGCAGCATCATCCACACGGCGATCGAAGTCAAATTGCAGCGAAATATTAGTACTTCCGGTAGAACTACTAGAGTTAAAAGAATTCAGTCCAGCAATCTCAGTAAACTGTCTTTCAAGGGGTGCTGCAACAGCGGATGCCATTGTTTCAGGAGTACCACCTGGAAGGCTTGCAGACACACTGATAAACGGATAGTCAACATGAGGTAAGGCACTAATCGGGAGCAGCACATAGCTCATCAAGCCGAAGATGACCATTCCTAGCATTACAAGCGTTGTCATCACTGGGCGGCGAATAAACACAGATGAGAGATTCATGATTGTTCTCCTTTCGCGATCGCAGGCTGGAGAAATTTCATCGATCGTAGTTTCATACGCCATGCTTCCATGTAGATGTAGAACACAGGCGTAAGATAAAGCGTCAAAATTTGCGAAAAGATTAGTCCACCGACAACCGCAATTCCCAAAGGGCGGCGCGATTCTGATCCTGCACCAAAGCCGATCGCGATCGGTAAAGTGCCCATCAAAGCTGCCATCGTCGTCATCATAATCGGGCGAAATCGCACTAGACAAGCTTGATAGATAGCTTCTGATGGCTTCTTATCTTCTCGTTGTGCTTCGATCGCAAAATCTACCATCATGATGCCGTTCTTTTTAACAATGCCAACCAGAAGCATGATGCCAATGAAGGAATAAACATTGAGTTCAACTTGAAAGAACATCAGTGTTAACAAGGCTCCAAAGCCAGCACTCGGCAACCCCGAAAGAATCGTAATCGGGTGAATAAAGTCTTCGTAGAGAATCCCAAGAATGAGATAAATCACCAAAATTGCAATCAGTAGCAAAATCAGCAAACTAGGAATCGAACTTTGGAAAACTTGGCTTGCTCCTTGGAAACTGGTGGTGATGTTACTGGGAATCGTAGAATTCACGATCGTATTAATTGCATTCGTCGCTTCACTTAGAGCTATACCGGGAGTTAAATTAAACGAAATCGTTGCAGCATTCATTCGTCCAACGTGATTCACCATCAGCGGCGCAGTTCCAGGAGCGATCGTTGCAAAGGTATTCAAAGGCACTATCGTCGAAGCTCCAGTGTTACTAGAACTATTCGCTGTAATATAAAGCTGCATCAAAGCATTCGGATCTTGCTGATATTGCGGCTCAAGTTCCAAAATGACTTTGTACTCATTCGATGCAGCATAAATTGTAGAGACTTGATACGCTCCGTAAGCATTCCTGAGTGTGTCCTCAATTTGCTGGGGAGTAACTCCGAGCGTTGCCGCTTTATCTCGATCGATGTTCAATTGAATCTGTGAAGTCATCTGCAAATCACTATTCACATCCTGAATTTGCGATAGTTCTTTCAGTTGATTCACAAGTTGCGGAACATACTGCTGCAAGGGTGCAACACTCGAACTTTGAAGCATTAACTGATATAGTCCAGTCGATTGCTGGGTTCCAACCGGAATGACAGGTGGGTTTTGCAGAAAGACTTGAATACCGGGAATTGTCGCGAGTTGCGATCGTAAACTCTGAATAATTTCGTCTGCGGTTTGCTGCCGTTTAGCCCGATCTTTTAATCGAATCAATAAACTACCAGAATTCGTCGGAGCCGCATCAGAACCCCCACCAATATTAGAATTCACCACATCCACATTTGGATTTTGTCGAATCAAATTCACTGCTGCTTGTTGATGTCGAACTAAGTTATCAAACGACGCATCCTGAGCCGCTTGAGTCGTTGCAGTAATTTGTCCTTTGTCTTCACTCGGAATAAATCCTTTTGGAACGACAACAAACAAAGCTAATGTCACAACAAACATCACTGCACCAAGAATCATTGTTGTACGGTGATACTTCAGAACCTTTTTCAAGCTCCAATCATAAAGACTCAGAACACGATCGAACATTGCTTCTGAGGCTCGATACAATCGGCTTTGTTGTTGATGATGTGCAGGACGCAAAAATCGACTACACAACATTGGAGTCAGGCTTAAAGAAACAAAGCCAGAGACTAGAATTGAAACTGCGATCGTGACTGCAAATTCATGAAACAATCTCCCTAACAATCCCTGCATAAACAACATGGGAATGAACACAGCGACCAATGAAAGCGTCATTGACAAGACAGTAAAACTAATTTCTCTTGATCCTGCCAAAGCTGCTTCGAGGGGACGTTTTCCCATTTCCATGTGTCGCACAATGTTTTCGAGAACCACGATCGCATCATCGACAACAAAGCCAACCGATAACGTTAACGCCATCATCGAAAGGTTATCGAGCGAGTACCCTAACAAGTGCATGATGGCAAAGGTACCAATCAGCGAAATTGGGAGCGCCAAGCTTGGAATGATAGTTGCAGAGAGATTTCTAAGAAATAGGAAAATAACTAAAACAACTAAGCAAATCGTGAGAATTAGTGTGAATCGAACATCATCGATCGAGTCTCGAATCGATTGCGACGCATCATAAAGAATCCCAATTTCAACCGATCCAGGAATTTGCTCCTTCAAATCAGGCAGTAGCTTTTTAATCGTATCCACAACCTGCACAGTATTGGTTCCAGGCTGTCTCTGAATCGTCAAAATAATTGCACGAGTATCATTCAGCCAGCTTGCAATGTCCGCATCTTCCACACCATCAATCACACGACCCAATTGATTCAGGTAAACAGGTGAACCATCTTTATAAGCAACAATCAATTTTTGGTATGCGGCTGCATCTTCAAGCTGTCCATTCGTCTGAACCGTATAGTTCTTATGATCACCTGAAAGACTTCCGGTCGGTAAATTAACATTGCCTTGCTGAATCGCGGTTTGAACTTGATCGAGTCCGATTTGCCGACTAGCTAACTGAGTTGGATCAAGCTGAATCCGAGCCGCATACTTTTGCGAACCATACACCTGAACTTGAGCGACACCAGTGATTGTTGATAACTTCTGAGCAAGATAGGTTTCTGCAAAGTTATCCACTTGAGATAAGGGTAATGTTGGCGAGTCTAGATACAAATAGAGAATCGGCTGATCGGCAGGATTAACTTTGCTGTAAGTAGGTGGATTCGGAAGATCATTCGGAATTTGACCAGATGCCGATGCGATCGCAGCTTCAACATCTTGCGCCGCATCATCAATACTTCGACTGAGATTAAATTGCAGCGTCAGTTGCGTTTTCCCATAGGTACTCGTGGAATTGAGTGAATCCAGTCCAGCAATGCTCGAAAATTGCTTCTCTAACGGACGTGCTACCGAAGCTGCCATCGTTTCAGGACTCGCCCCCGGTCGCGCTGCTGTCACTTGAATTGTTGGATAATCGACATTTGGCAGATCACTAATCGGAAGCATCCGATAACTCATCAATCCGAAAATAACGATCGCTGCCATAACAAGCGTGGTCATAATTGGACGACGCACGAACAATGCAGAGAGGTTCATGGCGCGTCTCCGGTAGTAGATTGCTTGCGATGGCGTTTCGGCTGATCTGATGTCGCTTGCGGTGCTGAACTATCTTTAATCCGAATTTGGCTACCCGTGACTAAATTGGCTTGACCATCTGTAACCACTTGAACACCAGGCTGAACCCCTTTTTGGATTACGTCCAAGCTATCGATCGTTGAACTTGCAACGACTGGAACATTCTCAACAGTGCTATCCGGTTTCACCACAAATACAAACTGCCCATTTGGACCATTCTGAACGGCTTGAGCTGGAACCACAGTTGCATTCGGTTCTTGACTCAGCGTTAATGTGGTATTCACGAATTGTCCTGGGAACAGTTGACCTTGAGAATTATCAAACTCACCCATTAGTTGAATCGTTCCGGTCGAAGTATCAACAGTGTTATTCACAAATGAGAGCGATCCTGCAATGGGTCGATTCGATCCAGTAAATGTAACATCGACTTTCAATTTGCCGTGATCCATGTGCTTTTGAAGCTCTGGTAAGTTAGATTCTGGAACTGCAAATGAAACTTGAATCGGACGAACTTTTTCAATCACAACCAATGGATTGTTGCCATTTGCTTGAACCACATTTCCTTCAGTCACTAGCACATCTCCTGCACGACCGTCGATCGGGGAATAGATCTTGGTATAAGAAGCTTGCACTTCGGTATTGTTCAATGCTCCTCCATCCGCACTAACAACAGCTTGAGCATTTTCAATCCCAGCCTGATCGCCCTTAACCACAGTTTCCGCGTTCTGAATGGCTACTTCATCGCTTCTCACCACCGCTTCTGCATTCGCGATCGCTTCTCGATCAGATTGCAAAGTTGCTGCCGCTGCTTGACGATTCGTTGAATATTGTTGTGCCTGATCTTGGCTAATTGCGCCTTGCTTATAGAGATTGTTATATCGATCGCTTTGTGATTGTGCGAGTTGTGCCTGTGCTTGATCTTTTGCTAAAGTTGCCTCTGCTTGTCGAACTAATCCCTGATCTTTTGCTAAGGTCGCTCGTGCTTGCTCAATCTGTCCTTGATCTTTCGTCATTGTTGCTCTAGCTTGTTGCACCTGAGCTTGATCTTTTGCAACTGTGCCTTGAGCTTGCTGAATACTAGCAGTTTGCGATCGATCATCTAGAGTAAAGAGCAACTGCCCTTTGTGTACATCCTGACCTTTGTGAAAGAACACGCCTATAATTCTGCCTGTCGCTTGAGGAATCACAGAAACCGTTGAATCCGCTTGCACATGCCCGATCGCGCTAATCTGTACCGGCACAGTCTTTTGAGTCGCGGTTGCAACCGTAACAGGCGTAATTTGACTCCTGGTATTGCGCTCTGCATCAGGCTTTGAAGACTGCGATCGTAGTCCAAAAAATCCAGCCGTTCCTAGTAATAAAACTCCGAGCAGCGCGAGTCCAATCCGTCGATTAGAGAATTTGCGCTTTGGCGGTTCTGAATCAGATGTTATTTCGTGCGGAATGTCTTGCGTCATGGTTCAGCCTCTTTCAGCAAAGAATTACTTGGTCGCTTTGAGCGTGGCTTTCAGGAGGAAATTTCCCCAGAGTGCGGAGTTCGCAGATTGACTATTGGCAACTTCAGGATGAAGCGGAATCGAAGCTGCAACAATGCCAACACCAGCAAATAATATTAAAATCCGAATTGCTAAATTAACTTTCATTGATCTGATCGTCCTTGATGTCCACAAGCTCATCTTAGGAAGTTGAACCTGAGCGCACATCAAATCAGATTCCTAATCTCGATCGCCAAAAAGTACTCAAATCTGTGTGACTTTTTTCCTAGGTTTCGATGAGTCTGAGTGTCAGTAGCTCTGTCTAATGTCCTCACACATTAGTTATTTTCGCTACGGTTGAATCGGCTAAAGCCCCCTAAATCCCCCAAGTTTGGGGAACTTTGATTCTTGTTCCCCCAAACTTGGGGGCTAGGGGGCACGATCCGCCCAAAACGAAGCCCAAAATCAAACGTCACAAAGGTCGATCGCAATAAATTGATCCAATTAAGCGCTAAACCAAAATCAATCTAATGTCCCATAGGAGCCTTCGCACCTGCTCCCCCTTTTCCTAAAAATACCAGCAACGGCAACGAACACAGAAAAATCACACCGACAAAGCGAAAAATATCCGCATACGACAGTACCGCAGCTTGCAGATTGATCAATTGATCCAGAGATGTTAAGGCTTGCTGAGATGCAGTTGCACCATCTGAACCGCGACTTTGAAATGCACCTTGAAGCGCATTCAACCGTTCAACCGTTTGTGGATTATAAATCGAGAGATCGGCGGCAAGTTGCGATCGATGAAAGGCTTCCCGTTGAGCTAAAAGCGTCGTCAAAATCGCAATCCCAATACTCCCGCCCAACTGACGAGTCAGGTTATAGAATCCTGATCCGGCTGAAACATCTTGCTTCGGCAATGATCCTAATGTTGCTAAACTCAGCGGCAGGAACATTAAAACCGTGGCTCCACCTCGCCACAGTAATGGATGAAACAAATCATCCGTTCCAGTCTGCGGTGTGATGCTGGAGAGTTGGAACATGACCAAAGCATTGCCAACCGCTCCGATCGCAATTAAAATCCGCGCATCTACCTTAGTCGAAATCTTACCGAGCAACACCATTACGATCGCGGATGCTAATGCGCCCGGAGCTAGTAACCATCCCGTTTGAGTTGCTGTAAATCTAAGAATACTTTGAGCAAACAAAGGAACCGCAAACAAAGCTCCATACAATCCCAGTCCAAGAATGCCTGAATAGATGCTTCCGGCAGCTAACGATCGATGTCGCAACACCCGTAAATCAACGGCTGGATTGCGCGTGGACAGTTCGCGCCAGATGAATAAAATTAATCCGATGACAGATGCGATCGAGAGCGTAATAATGAATTGTGAATCAAACCAATCATCCTGTTGTCCTTCTTCTAAAACGGTTTGCAAGCTTCCAACCGCAACCACTAACAAAGCAATCCCTAACCAATCGACAGTTTGATGGCGTTTTTTCTGAATCCGATCGGGCGGCAAAAACAGAATCGCCATGATCACCGCAAGAATTCCAACAGGTAAGTTAATAAAGAAAATCCAGCGCCATCCCAAACTATCGGTCAGATAGCCGCCTAATGTGGGACCGATCGCAGGTCCTGCAATCACACCGACTCCGAAGACTGCTTGCGCCAATCCTTGCTCTGCGGGTGGAAACGTTTCAAACAAAATCGCTTGAGCTTTCGCTAGCAATCCACCCCCGAACAATCCCTGCAAGATTCGTGCCACAATCAACATCGGCAGATTTGAAGCAAATCCACATAGCACCGAAGCTAGTGTAAATCCTACCATCGAAAACGTGAAGTAAGTTTTTTTCCCAAAGACATCTCCCAACCAGGCAGACAGCGGAATCAAGACCACATTCGCGATCGCATACCCAGTCACAACCCAGCCAACCTCACTCACGGTTGCTCCCAGTGTTGCCTGAATATCCGTCAAGGCAACATTCACAATGCTGGTATCAATCACCTCTAGAATTGCACCGAGTGAAGCGGTAAAAGCGATCGCCCATTTTAATGATCCCTGTACATATCCTGCACGATCGCGTGTAATAGCCATACGTTCACTCCAAATCCTGACTATTTCAATCCTAAGAAACGGCTTGAAGTTCACCCATTGCAAAAGATCCTATTCTCACTCGTCAAAAAGTCCTGCGATCGATATGACTTTTTTCCTAGTTGAAGTCAGGTAGAACGGCTCTACAAAAATGCTGCGATCGCTGGTTATATACAAGGAATGGTCGAAACTCATGGAACAGGCGGATATATGTTGTTGGAAAGCTTGATCCCTCTTAGAATCAGGAAAACGCAGCGATCGATTTCGGCGTTTCAGTTTTCGGCATGGAAGAGTTCTATGGCGCGTTTGACCTATCAATCGTTTCAGCTATTACTGAATTTAGAGTGGCTGCTTTTGGCAACCGCGATTTTTATGGAAGTTCTATTGCCCTTCCAAGCGTCTTGGACACTGGTTTTGCGAGTGATCACGATCGCAACATTCGGATTGCTTGGATTGCGTTTACCGACTGGAACCCTAATCTCTAAAGTTCTCTACACAGGATTGGAATTTGGATTAATTGCGATCGCGGCGTTTCAAGAAGGATTATCGAATCGCTCTGTATTTTTGCTTTGTCTTGTAATGGTGATGCGGAGTTGCTTACTGTTCAAACGGCTCGGACAAGTCATCGTTCTTGGACTATCTTTGCTAACTTACACTAGCTTATTGTTCGTCAAACCTGTTTTACCTGCGAAAGTTGCCGCAGTTGCTTACGATTGGCGCATTAGTAATATTTTGCTCTTTAGCTTGACGTTAGTATTTGCTTTACTGCTGATCAATGCTCTAATTGCAGAACGCCAAAGTCGTGAACAACTAGAAACGGCTCATCAACAATTACGCCACTATGCCTTAAGAATAGAGGATCAAGCCACTTTGCAGGAACGCAATCGGATTGCTCGTGAAATCCATGATGGGCTTGGACATACACTCGCCGCGCAGACGATTCAAATCAACAATAGTATTTTGGTCTGGCAATCCAATCCGGATCAAGCTTTAAGCGCTGTTAAACAAGCTAAAAAATTAGGGGCTGAAGCTTTATTAGAAGTGCGAAAATCGGTTTCAGTTTTACGATCGAATCCCCTCCAAGGTCTCCCCCTCGAAACAGCCCTTCAAAAGCTGTTAAACGATTTTCAACAGACAACAGGAATAAAGGTAATCTATCAATCTCAACTCTCGATCTCGTTGCCCAGCGAGATCAATACAACGCTTTATCGCATTGTTCAAGAATCGCTAACTAACATCACAAAACACGCTCAGGCTCACTGTGTTAGCGTTGAAGTACAACAGCGATCAACGCTCATCACTTTATCAATCCACGATGATGGTGTTGGATTCAATCCGACTCAAAACACGACCGGATTTGGACTTCAAGGAATGCGAGAGCGAGCCTTAGCACTGAGTGGACAATTCTCGATCGAGAGCCAACCCGGAAACGGCTGTCGCATTTCTGTCTCTCTTCCCCTCACCCCACAGATCCTATGATTCGGATTCTACTCGTCGATGATCAACATATTATTCGTCAGGGACTCAAAAGTATGTTGGAGTCAAATGCGGATATGCAGGTCATCGGAGAAGCCGAAAACGGACAACGCGCGATCGAGCAAATCGCTCAACTTCAACCGGATCTAGTCTTAATGGATATTCGGATGCCGATTATGGATGGAGTGGCTGCAACAGGCGCGATCGTGCAACAGTTCCCGACCGTCAAATTGTTGGTTCTAACCACTTTTGATGATGATGACTATGTTTCTCAGGCGATGCGTTTAGGGGCAAAAGGCTATTTGCTGAAAGACACTGAACCGGATGAGTTAGCTTTAGCGATTCGTGCAGTTCATAAGGGACATACGCATTTAGGACCTGGATTGTTTGAAAAAGCATTAATGTCGATCGCGCCTCCGCCTTCGGTTGAAGCGCCTCCAGAACTTGCACAACTGACTCCGAGAGAATTAGAAGTCCTGCGCTTGATCGCATCGGGTGCAAATAATCGCGAAATTGCTGAAGCGCTATTTTTGTCAGAAAACACGGTGAAAAACTATGTGACGAATATTTTGAGTCGATTGAATTTGCGCGATCGAACTCAAGCCGCATTATTTGCCCATTCGTTATTTCATTAGTTCGATGCGGATGAAAGGACTTGAACCTTCAC
>JADEXW010000669.1 GCA_015206935.1 Pseudanabaenaceae cyanobacterium LEGE 13415
GGCGTACATTGAACAAATCAACACGCTCTATCTGTTCAGGAACAGGAACGGAATCTTGTTTGCCGTAAAGCGGTTCAACTTCACGCACGATCGTCTCAGCCACGATCGCATATTCAGCAGGTTTATTCAACGTTTTAACCACGATGTTTAAGCCCGATCGCAATTCTTCTAAAGTCGAATATTGCTCCATCAATTCGTTGAGCAATTCTGAAGTTGCAATCTGCTCAATGACATAAGAATTAGCTTCCCAATATTTTCGACAAGTGTAAATTAAAAGCTTTTTAATTCGACTCACATTCACATCTTGATCTAATGTCGTCAATGACTTTGGAGCCGTAATTTCTGTAGTCGCTTCTTGAGCATAAATTCGTTCAAAAATCGATAGAATGATTTGCCCAATGAGTGCATATTCTGCCGATTTATTCAGCGTTCCGATTTGATGTGCTAACCGCGATCGTAATCCTTCAATCGTCGGATATTTTCCTTGAACTTCTTCAATCAGCGATCGCCAACTAGCCGCATCCAAGCGAGTGTTGTCATTTTCCCAACGATTTCGACACACATAAAACAGCAATTTTTGAATGCGAACAGCATTAGGATCTTGTTCAAACTGGTGAATCACACTCATCGGCACAGGATACCGAGTCAGGGCTATTGAATCGCGCATCGTTTTCTGTTCATTTCCACACCCATAGGATTCCCGCATCAGTCGAAGCGTTAACCAGACACCGTATAATGAGGATCTTTGACTAGACCAGGCTTGTTTAGATATGGCTAACACATACACCGTTGAAATCTTGCATCAAGGACAAACGCACACGATCGAGGTTCCTGAAAATCGAACGATCCTTGAAGTTGCAAACGATGAAAAAGGCTTAGATCTGCCCGTTTCCTGTACTGCGGGAGTTTGTACTACCTGTGCTGCATTAATCACAGAAGGAACTGTGGATCAAGCGGATGGAATGGGTGTGAGTACCGAACTTCAAGCGCAAGGATATGCGTTGCTTTGTGTGTCTTATCCGCGATCGAACATTAAGCTCGTCACCGAAAAAGAAGAAGAAGTATACAAGCAACAATTCGGCAAGCAAGGATGATCACGGATTTCATTACGATCGCACTTCCACGTCAAGCTTCAATTCGAGAGCTTCATCAAGCGATCGATCAAGAATTGCGAGCATTCGGAGAGCCATTACGTTGGGCAATTACACGAGTCACTTCAGACACGATTGAAGTTGAAGCGGTGGTGACTCGTGACTAAACCCTACACAGTTGGATTAATTGTGCCAACGGGAATCGGAGCCGCGATCGGGGGTTATGCTGGCGATTCGCTTCCGGTGGCTCGTGCGATCGCTCAAGTTGCCGATCGATTAATCACACATCCCAATGTCCTCAACGGGGCACAGCTTTACTGGAATCTTCCCAATGCACTGTATGTTGAGGGCTATGGTTTAGACCAATTTGCTGCGGGACATTGGGGATTGCTGCCAGAACGATCGAATCGAATTGGATTAATTTTAGATCGTGGAATTGAACCCGATTTGCAGTTGAGACATTTACAAGTCGCGGATGCTGCAAGAGCAACATTGGGCTTAAATTTGACGGATTACATTGTGACGGATCAGTCGTTGAATGTAGAACTGAGAACTGCCAAATCTGGAGCAACATGGGGCACGATCGAACATCCCGATAGCTTACTAAGAGCCGCTGAAAAGTTAATCGATCAAGGGGGCGCAGATGCGATCGCGGTGGTTGCCAGATTTCCTGATGATCCCGAAAGTGAAGCGTTGCAGAACTATCGATATGGGCAAGGGGTCGATCATTTAGCGGGAGCCGAAGCGGTTATTAGTCATTTAATTGTCAGAACTTTTAAGGTTCCCTGCGCTCATGCACCTGCTCTACCTCCATTGCCGATCGATCCAAATTTATCTCCTCGATCGGCTGCCGAAGAATTGGGATATACCTTTCTGCCCTGTGTCTTAGTTGGCTTAAGTCGCGCTCCTCGATTTACCGAATTTCCAAATCCTCATGCAATCTGGGCAGATGAAGTGGATGCGTTAGTGATCCCCGCCTCTGCTTGTGGGGGAAGTGCAATCTTAAGTTTGAGCCAGACGAACACTCGAATCATTGCTGTTCAAGAGAATCACACGAAAATACAAGTACCATCAGAAGCTTTGGGAATTCGATCGACGATCGTAAAGTCTTATCTCGAAGCATTGGGAATTTTAATTTGCGATCGGGCGGGGATCAATACAGCGGCTTTGAGTCTGGAGATTACTTCAATTCAGCCGCTAAATTTAGGAACTTAGTGCTGTGGTTTCCCTTCTGAGTCTTGAGTTATACTGTGACCTCTTATCTATAAAGCTAGATCAGAGAGATTATTGTGGCAGAACAAATTCCTGATACTCCGGAGATGCAGCCACTCACCCGTACTCAAGTTCTGATCGCGATGGGTGTGACTGCCGTTATTTTATTAGTGATTTCTAAAGTCTGGTTACATTTCAGCACCGTTCCATTGCTTGCGGTTCGATTCTCGGTTCCGGCACTGCTTCAGGGGGTGGGATTGGGAATTGGAATTTCTGTTGCAAGTGCGATCGTTTACCGCATTTGGGGTGAATACCGCAGAAGCGCCGATCAATATCTCACAATGGTACTCAAACCGTTGTTGCTTCCTGATGTTCTCTGGCTTGGACTGTTACCCGGGTTAAGCGAAGAATTACTGTTTCGGGGCGTGATGCTGCCAGAGGTCGGCTTAGATTTTGTCGGTGTCGTCATTTCGAGTCTCTGTTTCGGAGTGCTACACATGAGCAATCTGAAGCAATGGTCGTATGTTGTGTGGGCATCGATCGTGGGAATGGCACTAGGAATGAGCGCAGTTTGGACGGGGAATCTACTCGTGCCGATCGTGGCTCATGTGCTGACGAATTTGCTGTCTGGATTGATTTGGAAATTTAGCGATCGAGCAACGTCACGCTAATGAACAACCAGCGTGTTCTAGAAGCAGTGACCACGCATTTCGGTAGGCGGAGGAGCGCGGCTTTCGCTGACGTTTTTCCGCTTCAACTAAATGAACTTC
>JADEXW010000670.1 GCA_015206935.1 Pseudanabaenaceae cyanobacterium LEGE 13415
CGAGAAGCGATCGAACTTCAACTATCTCAGTGGTCTGAACGTCATTGCTCCTACCTGATCGCCATTTTGGAAGATCAGTCGTAGTCTGGTTCTCGTGAGTTCATATCGTTGCACAGTTCCCAACTTAGATAGAAAGCTTTGTTCAAGCTGCATTTGTGGAGACGCACAACCTTTCTTCGTACTCGCGATCGCGTTAATTCTAAGTTGATTTCCAGGTTCCTGATAAGAAGCATTGTACTGATTACAGCCAGCAAATCCGCCCACAGAATTCGCCGTAAAGTTTAGCGTGATTGGGGGTCGAGTTCTCACCGGAGTCGTGGAATTCGTTGTAATTGAATCCAATTGCCAAGCGGTATTTTTAAGCTTCGACTGCACAGGTGTAAAGACCAAAACATCCTTACCGTTTGCTGACGTAACCGTCAATCGGTTCTGAGATAAACGCACACTAAGCGGCGACGATCCTAGAAACTTTGCAAATTCATTCTCTCGCGATTGAACCTCAGTAGGACACCCGATCATGGTTGAAATAATATTTTCAGTCAGGCGAAATTGAGAGTTTTGCAACTGATAGCTAGCAGAATAGGAATTGCAGCCCGTTGAACCTCCAAGCCGTCTCCCATCAAATCGAATCGTAATCGGATTCTTCGGAAGTAGAGCAATGTTAGTTCCATTTGATCGCCATGATGAAAGCTGCCAATTAATCCCCTCAAACGGCATAGCTTGCCCGATCGGATTAACGGGCTGCGTTGTTAAGGGAACTGGACGAGACTGAACAGCTAACCCACAAAAAACGGTAAATGCGATGCTACCTGCTAATACAGGTGCAATGTTCTTGATTTTGTTCAACATAACTTAGTTGAGGAACGCTACAGTAACAATTTTGGAGCTGATTTACAAACGGATTGCCTTTGTTACGAATTTAGATACCACCCTGACTACAACATTGCTTGATGATTCATGGGCATACTTTGCAAGAAAGTTTTCTTAGTTTATGGTTTACTCTGAGCAAGAATATGTAGTTAGAGAATCTAATAGTTTTACGAAGACCGATCGCTAAACCTGCATAACCCTTTCACCACAGAACTCTACATCCGAATAAGAATTTAATGAGAGCAATAATTGTTCGTTATTCTGAACTCTAGAGGATCATCATGAAACGTTTACTCACTCTGTCTTTGATGGGACTGTTGCTAAGTCCAGCGTTAACACTCCCTGCTTTGAGTCAACCCGCTTCTACTGCTAGACCCAACATTCGTTCTTACATTGGACTCAGTTATCGGATTCTTCCCAAAGGCTTCAAAGATAACGGCGGATGGGTCGTAAAAGGTGGGCGCTATCGAGCCGACTTTGTACAGCGAGGTAATACCAGGATGATCTGGTTTACGAAGGTACTCCCGTGGAATCGAGGCGGAGCAGTTCCTGTGCAAGTCGTCGATGTGATGGAGCTACCCACATTTCCAAGAACACAAGAATTACACTATGCTTTCTGTCGGCTGAATGATGTCAACGATCGACAAATTTTTGCGATCGCACAAGCAACAAACGAAGATATCCGAACAAATATTGTTCGAGCTTGGAGAGCAAATACGAAGACTGAAAAATTCGAGCCGATTAGTACCAAAGGTGTCGCTTGTTTACAGATTTAACACTGAATTTTCTCTTTCGCAGTACACTCTAAATCTACATACAATTTCTGCTCATTTTTCGCTGCTATGACTCCCCATACATTCACCGCTAAAGTCCTCTTAGGTTTGACACTCTGTAGTATCGCAAGCTTGACCATAGGTTGCAATCAGACAATTCAATCTAAAGTTACTCCTGCGACTGCTTCACCTGTAGAAGCTTCTAAAGCTTCGTCTTCTGTAGCACCGAGCCAAATTGCTGCATCAGAACCTCAACCGCATGTGGAACCTGCAAAACCTGCGATTCTAGAAGGTCGATACTGGATCGGGCACACCGGACAAGCGATCGAGGTTCAAGGCGATCGATATCGGTACGAAAGCGAGGGTGGCGCAGAAGATTGGCGATCGATTACTGAACTGCAAGCGGTAAAAGAAGGTGTGATCTACGGCAGGGAAGCTTATTGGTGCTTGTCAAGTTTAGCTCCGAAAGGTCAGATTGCAAGCTGCTCAGAAAAGGGCTGGGTGGTCGCTACCAATCCAGATCGGAAAAAGCTTTTTTCTTGTCTTACAACCAATGGTAAGCAAATCCTACTCTATGATGGAGGTCGCACGATCGATTACAGCTTTGGAAAGGTCGATGATACGCCTGAATTGAGCTTGCAAATTCCGCGCTCGTCAGCAACAACTCGACAATGGACAGGAATTGGGCGATCGATTTTTTATAGCATCAATGTTCCAAATGCAGATGTGATTTATACCGTGTTTTGGAATGCTGATCGTCAAGATCAAACTGTTGCTGCTGGAGTTAATGTTACTAAGAATGAAAAAATTATCGCAACTGTGAATTGTGCTAGCGATATTGTGAATCAAATGGAAAACGTTGATTTGAAAGAAGAATCGCTTTAAAGCCAAACCTGTTGTGATTTGCGATCGCAAAAGAATTGCAAAGTACCCTTTTGGGTAATGTCGATTCTCCGTAATGGTACTGCTCTAACGTGATGTAATCTTTGCCACTATTCACCGAGATCCATCATGCAAGTTACCCAGTCCTCCACTGCCCCCAAAAAAAGTATCTTTCACAGCACGACTTTTTGGGGAGCCGTTCTGACAGCCATTGCCTCCATTTCGCCTGTCATTGCTAAGAATGTTGAAACCTATCAGAACACAGGCAAACTTGATCCCAATGGGATCTCTCAGATTGTTGTCGTCTTAGCTACAACTGGAGTGACAATCTTGGGACGAGTGAATGCTACAGAAACGATTTACACTCCGAAGGGACTACCAGGAGCAGATAAGCCCAAGGATGTTTGCTGAGGTGCTAACACTGTAATGTTACGATCGACAACGATAGTTCTCACTTAATACGATCGCTGTTCAAAGAGTTAAACGCTTCAAGTCTCAATCACACAGAGCATCTGTCCAGTAGAAACC
>JADEXW010000132.1 GCA_015206935.1 Pseudanabaenaceae cyanobacterium LEGE 13415
ATCTACCAGCGATCGCTGCCAATTCCAAGCGGTTTTATAAGCCGTCAAACCTTTCGAGTAAAGAAGACACGATTGCATGAGAAACTCAGTGATCCCCAAACACTTTATCCTGAAATATTTTTCACAAAAAATCAAGCGAAAAACAGCCGAAACAACCGAATAAACTGAATCAAGAATTATCAACAGATGCAAAACATTTTTAACGGAGTGGTTTGCCATAATACAAAGTGCTAGTGTGAAGTTAATCACCCACCACTTCAGGGGAGGAAATAGCTGATATGAAGCTTGTGATCCAGGGAAAGAATATCGAGATTACGGATGCGATTCGCGAGTATGTTCATCAGAAAATCGAAAAAGCAGTGAGCCATTATCAGACCCTCACAACCGAAGTCGATGTTCATCTCTCTGTTAGTCGTAACCCCCGTTTAGTCAAACAAATTGCTGAGGTTACAATCTACGCCAATGGCACTGTTGTTCGAGCCGAAGAAGGGAGCGAAAATTTGTACGCAAGTATCGACTTAGTGGCAGATAAAATTGCCCGTCGCTTGCGAAAATATAAAGAAAAACGATCAAATCATCGACATGAAAAGCCCACGGAAACTTTGAGCGATCAACCTGTTGTGGGAGATTTGAATCTCAGCCGAGAGCCAGAACTTCCCGCGCAAGTGGTTCGCACCAAGTATTTCTCGATGCCACCGATGACCGTGGAACAAGCGATCGAGCAGCTTGAACTGGTGGGACACGATTTCTATATGTTCCGCAATGTCGAAACAGGCGAAATCAATGTCGCTTACGAGCGCAATCACGGCGGTTATGGTGTGATTCAACCTCGCAACAGTAACGGACACACGCATCATCATAATGGCAACGGCAAAGCTACGGCGGATACTGTGCAATCACTCGTAAGATAATCAACAGGGGGTGCGTTCAAACGCGCCCCTTTTTGTTAAGACAATCTGAGGTTTTGATGAGCGAGATCAAAACAGTTTGATAATCCAACATTATCGATTCTCAGATTGAGAATTCTTCAGTTTCAACAGTTCAAACTCCTTCGATTCACAAATAGAAATTGCTCGATTCTTTGCACTCTGCATTACAAAGAATTGAGCGAATCTTCTATTTGCTGAATTGGGGTCAAATTGTTATTTCTTATATCCAGGAGGATAGTATGAGCAGTAACTCAACTGGCATCCGAAGTGTGGCGATCGTGGGCCCTTATCTCAGCGGCAAAACGACCTTGCTCGAAAGCTTGCTTTGGGTGACAAATGCGGTCTCTCGCAAAGGCACAGTGCAAGATAAGAACACTGTCGGAGATAGCAGTGCTGAATCCCGCGATCGCCAAATGACGGTTGAAATTAACACCGCTTCCACGACCTACGAGGATGTGCGGTTTACCTTTCTGGATTGTCCGGGTTCGGTTGAATTTGCTCAAGAAACATTAAATGCGATCATGGGTGTGGATGCGGTCGTGGTTGTAACAGAACCACTCGTCGATCGAGTTCTCACCTTATCGCCCTTGTTCAAGTTCCTGGACGATTGGGAAATTCCGCATTTAGTGTTCTTCAACAAGATGGATCGCGCAGATGTAGACTTCATGGAAGTGCTTCATGCGCTGAAAACAGTATCAAGTCGCCCTTTGATTCCGCATCAATATCCGATCGGACGAGGTGAATCACTGACTGGATTTATTGATCTTGTAACCGAGCAAGCTTATCACTATCATCCTGGCGCACCTGCTGATCCAGTTCCCTTCCCAGAAGACCTGAAAGATCAAGAGCAACTTGCAAGAATGGAAATGCTCGAAACTTTGGCGAACTGGGATGATCATCTGTTAGAGGAACTGTTAGAAGAGATTGAGCCACCGGAAGATGAGATTTTGCAAGATTTGAAGATGGAACTGGGTGCAGACTTGATTGTACCTGTGTTCTTTGGCTGTGCCGATCGAGATTTTGGAGTTCGTCCATTGCTCTCTGCACTGCTGCGGGAAACCCCAGAACCCGATACGATTGCTGAACATCGCGGCATCAAACCTGGAACTACCGAAATTGCTCAAGTTCTAAAAACTTACAACACACAGCAAGGCGGAAAGCTTTCTCTCGTTCGGGTTTGGCAAGGAACCATCAATGATGGCATGACCCTCAACGGAGTTCGCATCGGTGGCATGTATCGCCTGATGGGACAACAGCAACAAAGTATCAATTCAGCCCAAGCAGGTGAGATTGTTGCTTTAGCTCGAATGGAAGGCATTAAAACTGGAGATACACTATCAACTGGACAAGTTAAAGCCCTTCCCAAACCAGAACAGATGAGACCGGTTTATGCAATGGCAATCCAGGCAGAGAAGCGCAATGATGAAGTGAAACTCACAGGAACATTAGCGAAACTGCTGGAAGAAGATTGTGGACTGTTCTGGGAACAACATGGAGACACCCATGAAATCATCTTATGGGGACAGGGTGAAATTCATTTGCAAGTTGCCCTCGATCGACTACGACGCAAATACAATCTCCCGATGTCCACTCATCTCCCCCAAGTTCCGTACAAAGAAACTGTTCGCAAGTCCACCAATTCACACGGACGCTACAAGCACCAAACGGGAGGACATGGACAGTTCGGAGATGTCTACCTCGACATTCAACCTGTGACGCGCGGTGACGGCTTCCAGTTTGGTGAAAAAATTGTTGGCGGAGTCGTTCCCAGACAGTACATTCCCGGTGTTGAAATGGGGGTGCGAGAGTATCTTTCAACAGGCCCGCTCGGATTCCCAGTGGTGGACATTGCAGTAACACTCACCAATGGTTCCTATCACAGTGTCGATAGTTCAGAGCAAGCCTTTAAGCAAGCCGCTCGAATTGCAATGCAAGAAGGCATGGCGAAGTGTGAACCCGTGTTGTTAGAGCCGATCGTTCGTGCAACGGTCTCTGTTCCCACAGATTTCACCTCGAAAGTGCTGCGGCTTTCTAGTGGTCGTCGGGGTCAGGTTTTGGGCTACGACAGTAAAGATGGCTGGGTTGGTTGGGACGATGTGACTGTATTGCTACCCCAAGCAGAAATGCACGATTTGATTGTGGAACTGCGATCGCAAACGATGGGAGTCGGATTCTTCCAGTACGAATTCGATCATCTGCAAGAAGTCCCCGATAAGTTAGCAGAGCGTGTTTTGGTCACAACTGGACATAGCAACAGCAAACGTTAACCGTTTTCTCTTGAAGGATGAAGTCCCGGAGTTGATCGATAAAATCAACTCCGGGTTTCTCTTGGATGTGGCTCCACTAAGAGAAAAAATAGTTGCTATAGCAATCCTAAATCGGTCGTAAAATGCAGCATTGATCGTGCCCCCTAGCCCCCAAGTTTGGGGGAACAAGACTCTTAGCCCCCAGAATTGGGGGTTGGGGGCAAGCCTAAATTTCACAACTCAAATCGGATCGCTATATGCCAGCACTTGATAAAGAAACTCAAGAGCATGTAACTCATGAGGCTGCGACAGCATTCGTCGAGACACTTCCCGTACGAATTCGACAGGCGTTGGAAAAACAGGCACAAACGATCGACTATCCGATCGAGGCAGTTCTGGAAATGGCGATCGCAGGCTACTTAGACGATGATGCGATTAGCTTTAACGACTGCAATCCTAAACTCGATTAGTTACAGTTTCACAAGAGAGCGATCAATGTGTCACATTAACAATATGTGATAACAATATGTGATCTTTTGTGAAGCGCGATGGAACTCAAAGTTTTACCGAAACAGGCAATTCTTGCCAAAACGTTTCATTGGATTAATGTCGTGAGTCTATTTGTCATGCTGACGAGTGGACTGCAAATCTATAATGCCAATCCAGTGTTCGGAGGTCGAGCAGGAATTCCAATTCCGCCTCTCTTTACGCTTGGAGGATGGTTAGCCGGGGGGCGAGATTGGCATTTTGCGGGAATGGGAATCTTCTCACTGAATTTGCTTTGGTACGGAATTTATGTGATTGTGACGCGGCGATGGAAACATCGATTTGTCGGTGCAAATGATGTGAAAGCGCTTCAGACCGGAAAGAATCCGAAGCGGAAATATTACGCTTGGCATCGGGTGGCTTATACCGCGATCGTACCCATTCTTCTCCTCGCAATCCTCAGCGGCATCGGCATGTACAAACCTGCTCAATTTCCTTGGATTGTTGATATGTTCGGAGACTGGCAAGCCTTAAGAATTGTCCATTTCTCCAGTGTTCCGACCGTGATCGGATTCGCGATCGTCCATTCTTTTCTGGCGCTTAAAGTGGGTGGTTCTCGCCTCATTGATTCAATGTTCTGGTAACGGTGATGCAAAATTTTTCGCGACGTGACTTTCTTAAACTTGCTGGCATTTCAAGTTCAGGATTGATGCTGGGCGGCTGTGGTGTTCCTATTTTTGCGGATATGGTCGGTGCAGTCACAGAACCCCTCAATCAGAAATTTGAGGAACTATTACTAAAGCCTGAAACGCCCGTCCCTGAATTTGCTGCAAATCAAATCGAGCCAGATAAATTGATCGTCAATACCTTCGGATTTACGCCTGTTATTGATCCAGAGAAATTTCGATTGATTATTGATGGTGAAGTGAATCAACCTTTGTCGCTGAGTTTGAACGAGATTTATAAACTGCCACTCACATCAATGATTATTCGGCATGTCTGTGTCGAAGGATGGGCAGCGATCGTGCAATGGGGCGGCGTTCGACTCAGAGATTTGATTCAACTAGCGCAACCGAAACCGGAAGTTCAGTACGTTTATTTTCAATCTGCCGATCGCTATTCTGAAAGTTGGGATTTGCGATCGTGCCTTCATCCGCAAACATTGATGGCATATCAAAAGAACGGTGAACCGTTGCCGATTCAGAATGGTGCGCCGTTGAGATTGGCATCTCCAATCAAGCTGGGATACAAGCAGAGTAAATGGGTGACGCGAATTACATTAGTCAGCAAATTAGGTCGATCGCGCGGCTATTGGGAAGATCAAGGGTACGAATGGTTTGCAGGATTATAACTTCCAAATCTGAAAACAATCGAAAATCTACCCATCCCAATCAAACAGTGAACGGTATGCTAAATCACAGATTTGAGGAAATTTCATGCCCTGGCAGCGTCCAGACGGTCGGCAACCCGATCAACTCCGTCCCACGACTTTCACCCGCCGATATACTAAATTCTCCGCAGGTTCCGTTCTCGCCTGCTGCGGTGACACTCAGGTTCTCTGTACCGTGAGCGTACAGTCTAAAGTCCCTCGATTCCTTGAAGGCAAAGGGCAAGGCTGGCTCACCGCAGAATATCGAATGCTTCCTGGAGCAACCCCCGATCGACAAGATCGCGAATGGCTTAAACTCTCCGGGCGCACTCAAGAAATTCAACGTCTGATCGGACGCAGTTTAAGATCCGTTCTCGATATGCAAGCACTGGGAGAACGCACCATTACGATCGATGCGGATGTTCTTCAAGCGGATGCCGGAACTCGAACCACTTCGATTACAGGGGCATTCGTCGCACTGCACGATGCCATCGACACTTTAATTCAGTGCGGAGATCTCGATCGTTCTCCGATTCGTCATCAAGTCGCCGCCATCTCGGTAGGATTAATCGAAGGCGAAGCGCTTCTTGACTTGAATTATCCCGAAGATGTCACTGCCGATGTTGATTGCAACATCGTGATGAATGATGCACTTGAAATCATTGAAATTCAGGGCACAGCAGAACAAGGCAGCTTCACTCGGCAGCAACTCGATCAAATTATGAATCTGGCAGAGAAAGGAATTGAAGAACTGCTACAATTGCAGCGAAAAGCGCTCAATATCAATTCTTTTCATCGATAAAACTCTATGCAAACCCGCTACCGAGTATCGGTTTTTTCAGCGCATCTTGGGAGAAAATACACCTCCCTGACGCTGAAAAGCCACGTATCATAAATACAGTTAGAAATACAAATCAAACCTAGACCCGCGATCGAGTGAACGAAGCGAAGCATGTTTCAACAAGAGCATCTGTCGGTTAACAGTAACCTTACAGTTTTGAACCATGTCCAGAAATGGTTCGAGAAATTTTGGTATCAGCATGACCCCCACTTTCCCCGGCGTGAGAATCAACTCCACCGTCTCAATCTCGCTTTAGCAGAAGGATTTACCAATGCAGTTCGGCACGCTCACTCCGGACTGTCCAAGGACACTTCGATCGACATTGAAGTCGCTTTGCATGACGATCGGATGGAAATTCAAATTTGGGACTGGGGGCAACCCTTCGATCCCAACAATATTCGAGAACCCCAGCCAGGAACTCTACAAGAAGGAGGATACGGCTGGTTTTTATTGCGACGTTTAGCAGATGAAGTGACTTACGATCGACAAGGACAGCGTAATTGCCTCAAAATTGTCAAGTACACCCCAGAAACTCCACCCGCTTAAGTGTCAATTTTTTTTGAGACAGCTAGACTAAGTTAAATAGGATCGCTTGTCCCTATACTGTCCCACCCGACAAAAGGCAACACACAATGAAAGGTTCACGGAATTTTGCTCAATCGCTATCGCTCACCAAAGTTCGATCGAAAGCAGGAAAAACTGCGGTCATCGGCTGGATGCTGCTCCAAAGCCTCCTCATGAGTGCCCCCGCGATGGCTCAAGCCCGTGAATCCCTGAGCTATACCGGACTGTTAAAGAAAATTGACGCAGGTGAAGTCGAGCGTGTCGAAATCGATGAAGCTCAAAACGTGGCACGAGTTCGACTGCAAGGAAAAAGCAAGACTGATCCACCTGTTGAAGTGCAATTGCTCGATCGCAATCCAGAGTTAATCGATCGACTCCGCAAAAATAAAGTCACATTCGAATCTGATCCGACTGCGGATAATAGCGTCGTGGTTGGACTAATCGCGAATTTACTATTGTTCATGCTACTGATTGCTGGATTGCTGTTGATTCTTCGTCGATCGAGCAATTCGCCTGGAGGTCCTGGACAAGCCATGAGCTTCGGAAAGTCACGCGCTCGATTTCAGATGGAAGCCAAAACAGGCGTAATGTTCGATGATGTGGCTGGCATTGAAGAAGCAAAAGAAGAACTTCAAGAAGTCGTGACATTTTTGAAGAAGCCTGAACGCTTTACCGCAGTTGGAGCCAGAATCCCGAAAGGCGTTTTACTCGTCGGATCGCCGGGAACAGGTAAGACTTTGTTAGCTAAAGCGATCGCGGGTGAAGCGGGTGTTCCGTTCTTCTCGATCTCTGGTTCTGAATTCGTTGAAATGTTCGTCGGGGTTGGAGCTTCCCGCGTCCGCGATTTGTTCAAGAAAGCAAAAGAAAACGCGCCTTGTATCGTCTTTATTGATGAAATTGATGCCGTTGGACGGCAACGGGGTGCGGGAATTGGTGGCGGTAACGATGAACGCGAACAAACTCTAAACCAATTGCTCACCGAGATGGATGGGTTTGAAGGAAACGCTGGCATCATTGTGATCGCAGCGACGAACCGTCCAGATGTGCTTGACTCTGCTTTATTGCGTCCAGGACGATTCGATCGTCAAATTGTTGTCGATCTGCCCACTCACAAAGGTCGGCTGAAGATCTTAGAAGTTCATGCTAGAAACAAGCGATTAGCGGACGAAGTGTGCCTCGATACGATCGCACAACGGACTCCCGGATTTTCTGGCGCAGAACTCGCGAACTTACTGAATGAAGCTGCAATTCTCACAGCGCGGCGACGGAAAGATGCAATCACGATGCTGGAAATTAACGATGCGATCGATCGAGTGATTGCAGGCATGGAACGTCCCCCACTTGTAGACAGCAAGCGCAAACGATTGATTGCTTATCATGAAGTCGGTCATGCGATCGTGGCAACGATGTTGAAGCATCATGATCCCGTCCAGAAAGTGACGCTCGTACCCCGTGGACAAGCACTCGGAATTACATGGTTCACGCCCGACGAAGAACAAGGCTTAACGACGAGAGCAGAGAAACTCGCTCAGATTACTTGTGCTTTAGGCGGTCGAGCAGCAGAGCTAATCATCTATGGAGAGGATGAAATTACCACCGGAGCAGGCGGTGACATTCAAGCTGTAACCAGTATTGCTCGGCAGATGGTGACTTTGTTTGGGATGTCTGACCTGGGCAATGTGGCTTTGGAAAGCATGGGCAACGAGGTCTTCTTGGGTCGGGGGTTGATGCCGCAATCGGAATATTCTGAGGAGATGGCAACCAAAATTGATCAGCAGGTTTATCAAATTGCAATGCAGTGTTATGAAGAGGCTTGCAAGATCATTCGCGACAATCGGGAGTTAGTCGATCGATTAGTCGATGTGCTGATGGATCAAGAAACGATCGAAGGGGATGAGTTCCGTAAGATCGTTCAGGAATATCGCGATTCGCGGTCTCAAACTGCCAACGCTGCAAATTAAATCATTCATCTAAGCCCTCTCAAACTCGAAAGGGCTTTATTGTGTTCATCTTCTTTACAAATCTCAATGAATTCTGTTACAATTTGTAAAGAAATTAAGGACAACAGTGAGAAATTCCATGAAAAGCGGCTCCATTGTGGACGATCAGGGCAAGTTAAACAACTTTGCGATCGAGCCTCAAATGTACGTCACGGATCAACCTCAATTCGGATTTAATATCAACGCAGAACGCTTAAATGGTCGGCTGGCAATGTTTGGCTTCGTTGCGCTCTTGTTGCTTGAAGTTTTTAGCGGACATGGTGTGATTGGATTTTTTACTAGCCTGTAAATCGATCGTATCAATGAAAAGGGGATGTTACTTCTGAAGTGCATCCCCTTTTTTATGTGAATTGATTCGTCTGAATTGGTCAAATTCCTAAACCAAGAACCAAACCGCGATCCCGATCAACACTGCAACCCCGATCGTGCCAAACGTCTTTTTCAACCGTTCCAAAATCGGCTGCACTTGATAATTCACCACCAATCGATCCTGCGTCAAAACTTCAGGCGGCTTTTCCCACATCTGCCCGTCATACCAGCCCGACTCTTCATAAAACACAGCAGGATCAAGCAATCGACGCTGCACATATGCCCATCCCAGATAGAGCCGCAATAAAGCTAATCCTGGGATCACGAGCGCTCCCGCAGATGCAAATAAAAGAAATTGTTCTAGATGCTTTGCAGGTGGAAAACTCACCGCAGCCACCGGAGCCGAGATGATCCAACTCATCAGCCAGAGAATCACGATCGGCTTTAGATAGCCAACCCGATCGAGTGTTGCCCACCGAAAAAACCAAGACTCCTTCAGCTCTTGATATTCATTGATCGGTCGCTGTTCCTCTGGGACGGGACAAATAACAGAGTTCATGATTCAGGCTGAGGAAATGTAAAGCTACCGTTTAGTATAAAAGACTTAAACAGAGGATGAAAGCTAAGAGGCAGATTCTGATCGGGAAATTTCATTTGTACGATCGTCCTTTTCTGCCAAGACTTTGTTGTTGGAAAGCCCTAATGTAAAAGAGACTTCTCGTTCTTCAAAATTCTACAGTTCCTATGTTGCTTGCGAATCGCTATCAAATTATTCGGATGTTGGGTGAAGGTGGATTTGGGCAAACCTTCTTGGCTGAAGACATTCAGATGCCATCTAAACGGATTTGTGTGATTAAACAACTTAAGCCGATGGCAACAGAAAGCGCTATTTATCAAGTTGTGCAAGAACGATTCCAACGAGAAGCGGCGATTCTAGAAAGGCTAGGAGAAAATCATTCACAAATTCCAAAACTCTATGCGTATTTCAGCCATGAGGGGAAGTTTTATCTCGTTCAAGAATGGATCGAGGGTGAAACCTTAGAAGCACGAGTGGCACAACAGGGCAGATTGAGCGAAGCCGAAGTTCGGAACATTCTGATCACGCTTTTGCCTGTCTTGGAATTAATTCACAATCAAGGCATGATCCACCGGGACATCAAACCAGAAAATATTATTCTGCGTCACCTGGATCGCACTCCGGTTCTGATTGATTTCGGAGCGGTTCGAGAAACGATGGGAACGGTTTACAACTCCAGAGGCAATCCTACAAGTTCGATCGTGATCGGAACTCCCGGTTATATGCCGCCTGAACAAGCCGCAGGCAGACCGATTCCCTCCAGCGATCTCTATAGCTTGGGATTGACAGCGATCTATTTATTAACCGGTCGAATGCCGCAAACATTTGACACCGATCCGCAGACTGGAGAAATTCTTTGGCAGCAATCCGCACCAAATTTAAGTCCAGATTTCGCGGCTGTACTAAATCAAATGGTGCGATCGCATCCGAGAGATCGGTTTAGTAGCGCGGCAGAAGTGCGATCGGCTTTAGAATCTCCATTGCAAGCAACTCTTCCACCTGCTCAACCGTCAGAAGTTCATACAGCGGTAATCCATTCCCGTCCCTCTACCGTTTCGCCTGATATGCCTCAAAACTCCGATCGCACTAGATTGATCCTTGCAGCCGTGGCAGGTGGAGGGTTGCTAACCGACGAGATCGCAGCAATCGCTTTTCGCAA
>JADEXW010000003.1 GCA_015206935.1 Pseudanabaenaceae cyanobacterium LEGE 13415
CCCGTTGGTAGCTTTGTAACGACCCATAAGCTAACGGCAATCACAATTACAGAAATTAGAAAGCCAATCATTGATGTGTTCCTCAATCATATTCAATAAGTTATGCTGACCAAGCTTCTCGAAAGTCGGCATAAAGAGTCAGTCCACCATCGATAAACAGCGTTTGTCCAGTCATGTAGGCTGCTTCATCTGATGCAAGAAATGCAACTGCTGCTGCCATTTCCTCTGCGGTTCCAGGGCGATTCATGGGAATATGGCTCGATACGATCGCTTGCTGTTCGGGATCATTCGTCCAAGCTTCGTTAATCGGAGTAATCGTCGCTCCAGGTGCGATCGCATTCACTCGTATTCCACGATCGGCATACTCTAGCGCCAGTGTCTTGGTTAAATTGCCCATCCCACCTTTACTAATCGAATACGTGAGATACGACGGTCGGGGAATGACTTCGTGGACACTCGATACATTGATAATGCTGCCAGAACGGTTTTGAGATAGGAAATGCTTAATCGTTTCCCTCGCACACAGAAAAGCGCCGCGAAGATTGGTCGATAACACTCGATCGAATTCTTCAGTCGGAATTTCGTGAGAGGGATACTCGGTTTGAATCCCTGCGTTGTTGATTAAAATATCAAAGCTGCCAAATTTATCAACCACAGCATTCATCATCTCAAGAATGTCTTGCTCTTGAGAAACATCGCCTTGCACTAAGAGCGATTTCACGCCGCAGTCTTCCACTTGTCCACAGGCTTTTTGCATTGCCATTTCTTCGGTTTTTTCAGCCTCTTCGACGCTTTTCCGATAGTTGATTGCCACATTGCAGCCTTCTTGAGCGAGACGAATGGCAATGGCTTGCCCAATTCCCGAACTTGCTCCTGTAATCAGCGCCGTTTTTCCAGCCAATCCTTTCATTCTCATTGCCTCCAGTTGGTGACAGTACCGTGCAAACGATCTAACTTTGGCGAGCTTGTTGAGGCGGTAATGCTTGAGGACGAATTGCAACTTGTTGAGTATTTCCGTTCCTGTTAACTGTAACTTGCATCGTGTTATTAATTCCAGTTTTATCCACTTGCTGTTGTATCTGATTTGCGTTTTCAATTGGACTGCCATTTACACTGACAATCACATCTCCAGCACGCAGACCCGCACGAGCCGCTGGAGAATTGGGTATCACACTCAGCACCAGAATGCCTTGATCTTGCGTCACCTGAAAGCCAGGATTACTTTGATTAATCTGCGATCGTATCTGGGGTGTGAGCGATACCATCTGAATCCCAATGTACGGATACTCCACTCGCCCATTGGTGACTAATTGTTGAGAAATAGTCTTTACGGTATTAATCGGAATGGCAAATCCAATCCCTTGTGCCCCTTGAATAATCGCGGTATTCACGCCAACGACCTGCCCTGCTGCATTCAATAATGGCCCCCCAGAGTTTCCTGGATTGATCGCAGCATCAGTTTGCAAAAAATTGACTCGTTTATCTGGAATGCCAATTTCTGCAACGGATCGATCTGTTGCACTGATTACACCTTGAGTAACTGTATTGCTTAATCCCAATGGATTCCCGATCGCGATCGCCAATTGTCCAGGAACTAAAGCATCCGAGTCTCCTAATAGCACGGTGGGCAAATTATTACCGTCAATTTTAACGACAGCAAGATCGCTAATCGTGTCAGAGCCAAGAACACGCCCTGGGTAAGTTTGACCATCTCTTAGAACGACGGTCACTGTATCTGCACCCTCAACCACATGAGCATTGGTAATCACTTGCCCATCCGCAGTGGTAATAAAGCCTGACCCAGTTCCCCGCTGCACTTGCTCTTGTTCGGGAACTCTTCTGCCGAAAAACTCATCGAGACCAAAACCCTCGATCGACTCTCTCACGGTGCGCGATGTGTTGATTCGCACCACCGCAGGTCCAACTCGCTCTGCAACAGGCGCAACCGCACCGATCCCTTCTGGAGGTGCAGGAGAGGGTGACACTACAGGATTCGTCGGTTGTTGTGCATTGCTATTCGTTTGCAGCGAAGAACAGCTTGTTATGTTAACGGCAACCAGTAAGGCTGAGAATAAAGTAGATATTTTAACAATCACCATTGAATCTCCGAATCAATGAATAAAGAGGCAATTCTTTGAGCAGTCACCTAGCACTTTAGCGATCAACAAATTCCGCTAGATTCACCGTTAAAAGTCACGAATTTTCTAAGCAAGAACGTCTCTCTATAGAAGCATTTAGGCTTATCTAAATAACCGCTGCTTAAGAGGATTTAACTCCAATTAGCGATCGTACACCTAACCTCCTTGTGCTTCTTCAAGATTCAATAGACTAACAATCACACCTGCGATCGGCACTGATAAGAAGATACCAAGCAGTCCTGAAACTCTTGTCCCAACTAAAAGCGCAAAAAATACAACCACAGGACTGAGATGAACCGTCGTTTGCATCACCCGTGGCGCAAGTAGATTGTCTTGTAGTTGCTGTAGAATCACGCAAATTGCTAATACTTTAAGCGCCGTTAGCCAACCACTCTGCACTAGAATAACGAAGCAAACGACCGTCACTCTTAACGTTGCGCCAATGCCCGGAATAGAGAAGTCAGTGCCCAATTTAATCCAGCCGCAAGTAGATTGCGAATCTGAACTTCGATCGCATCGAGGTTGAGCGGAATATTTCGGGCTGCGAGAAGAGTCTGTAACTGATCAAGTGGATTGTTTACGGTACTCAGAGACTGTAGGACTAGCGTTGTGAGTTGCTGGATTTGATTGGTAAGCGTGAGCGCGATCGCAACCACCGCGACGAATGATTTTTGGGTTCTGGTTCTCGATTCATGCTGCTACTTTCTTGAACCTTCAACTACTTGCCGCCTGAATTTTCTGCTCTGTTGATTCAGAATCTTCAACGCTTTCATAATCATCTTCTCGTCTGTATTGCTTGATCAACGTTCACTGAACATTGCTTGCACCTACTTCTGCGCATTCACAGTCTCAGGAGCCACAATGTATTGTGAAGCGCCAGGGGCATTGGTCAGAGGTGGAACTTGTCCTTTGTTCACTAATGTCTGATAAACAATTGCAGCAACCTCAGCGCGAGTTGCAGGTTGTTGAGGATTTAGCTCCCGAACGTTTGGATGATTAACGACGATTCTAGCTCTTGTTGCTTCTGCTACAGAACCAACCGCATATTGTGGAATTTGATTCGCATCCACATAGTACCGATCCACAACGACTGGTGCTGGAGCCTTCTGGGGTTTGGTGGCATTAGGAGCCACTTGGGGTGATGAATTCTGATTAGTTGAGGTAGAAGGAGCCGCATTTTGAGTTTGGTTAGTTCCGCTAGGAGATGCTGCACTGTTCGCACGCGGCGTGATCAAACCCTGTAGTAGCATTGTCGATGCGATCGGGAACATGAACCCCCGCCTTCTCTGTTGTTGAGGGGCAGACTGTGTGGTGGATTGGTTGTTCGCTTGTGCTTGATTGGCGGCTTGATTACCAGAAGACGGAGCGGTACTCGCCTGTGGAGTTCCAGGATTTCTTTGATTCAAGTCTAGATTTTGCACCAGTGAAACTAATGCTTCAGTTTTCGTCACCGGTTGCCGTGGACGAAAAGTGCCGCCTGGATAGCCCGATATAAATCCCATTTCATAGGCTTCTTTGATCTGAGATTCTGCCCAATATCCTTGTGGGATATCTCTGAAAACGCTACCACTGGACAACTGTCGTTCTGGCGGTTGATTAAATGCAGCTTGTAAAATTGCGGCGAACTCATCGCGTTCGATGGGTTTTTCAGGACGAAAAGTGCCGTCTGGATATCCTGCTAAAATGTTACGTTCGGCTAATGCGGTAATAAACGGCTGTGCCCAATAGTTTTGGACATCTGGAAAGGTTGCTCCTGCTGTTTGAGCAGTGCTTCGTGTAGATACCGAAAACAGCAATGCTGCTGAACCTGTTGTCAGTCCAACTGCAATCAGTGTTTTACTTTTAACCAGATGACTGAATTTAGACATAGTAATCCCTGCTTAATTTCTTCACGTTGTTTCAGGCTGCACTAACGATGCTTCAAACATAGAAAGCAAAGGTGGAAAAGTGGTGGAAAAACGTCGATCGAGCCAGATGTTCTACCTAAAGAGGTGCGAAGATGCAGATTTACCTGCACTAAAGTTGCCACCGGAGTAGAAGGGAGCAACGACCGATCAATTTTTGCCACCAAGGTCGATTCCGCCAGCTTGACCATTCAATCCGTTTACTCTTCTCAAAAGCATCCAGAAGCAACTTTTCAACGATCGATGCAAGGTCTGGATCAAACCACGCAAGATTTAATTCATCGTTATGATAAAAGCTGCGTGGATCGAAATTTGCACTGCCAAAGCTAATCCAATCTTGATCCACTAACATTAGTTTGGCATGGATCATGCTGGGCTGGTACTCGTAAATCTCAATGCCAGTCGGGAGAAAATACCGATAGCGTTCGCGAACCGCATAGTAGACAGAATGCTTATCGTTGCGGGCGCTCGTTGTCACCACTCGCACATCCACACCGCGCTTTTTGGCTCGGATTAGAGCAGTGCGAGTATTGAGATCCAAAATGAAGTAAGGACTCGCAATCCAAATTCGCTGTTGTGCAGCTTGCAGGCTGAACCAAATGAGCGCATTAATCGACGAAATCTTACTATCGGCATCATGAGGAACGACTAGCATTGGCTTTGCCTCAATAGAAGGTTGCTCTGGAGGAAAATATCCTCCAGTTGCTTTGCCGCCCTCATACAGCCAGTGCCGTCGAAAGATGCCCACCAGCACAGGCACAATGTTGTTTTCTAACCGGATTTCGCAATCAAACCACGGCGCTCGGTCTCCGATTTTAGGATTGCCATCAAAATCATCCGACACGCCCATTCCACCCGTAAAGGCGACAGTTCCATCGATGATCAAAAGTTTGCGATGAGTGCGGTTGAGATATTGCAAGGGCATTCTCAATCTAGGCGGATGAAAGAAGCGAATTTCAATGCCAGCCTCTCTCAGCTGTTTCCAGTAAGAAGAGGACATCTTCAGTGTGCCGGAGTGATCAGCGAGAACTTCGACACGAACACCCGCGATCGCTCGTTCGATCAAAGCATCCGCAAACTCATTCGCCCGCGTTCCCGGTGTCATGAAAAAGGTTTCAAATTGAATGATGTGCTGTGCTTGTCGGATCGCAGCAATCCTTACTGCATAGATTTGATCCGGTTGCGACCAGAAGCCAGAGATGTGAGCTTGTGTCAAAAGCGACTGCGAGAAGCCGACGAACAGCGGCAGGAAGTTCGGATCATCGAGCAATATACGGTAATCCGAGCAGTACTTTACTTTCGGCTCAAATACCCCTCGTAGATACAAAATTAACCACGCGATCGCCAAGACTGCAACGACAAGAATGATCTCTATCCAAGTCATAACTCCTCGCACCAATTGCTAAGGTGTTGTTCACTGTATCAGGTCAACTCGATCGCTGAAGTCTTTCAGAGGATAGACCTTTCCTTCAAAGTGAAATAGAGACGATATTGAGAATCGCGTGCCCTATCTTCGAGTTTGCTAGGCTAAAGCTATCTTGAGTTTGGTAATTCCTGTGACCTCGATTCCCTTTTTGTCAGAGCCATTAAGCATTGAAACAGTACTCATTCAGATTGCTGAACTTCCCGATCGCTTAAATGGAATGAAAGTGGTTCAACTGTCTGATTTTCACTACGACGGTTTGCTGTTATCAGATGACTTGCTGAACCAAGCGATCGAGGCAACAAATCGAGTTGAACCGGATTTAATTGTTCTCACCGGTGACTATGTAACGCACACTCCTAAACCAATTGATCAACTCGCTCAACAGTTGCACCGATTGCAAAGTCGTGCTGGAATCTATGCGGTATTGGGCAATCATGATCTGGAACAGCCTCACTCTAAAACGAAGATTACCAATGCTTTAACCGATGCAGGCATTCATGTGCTTTGGAATCAGGTTGCCTATCCGTTTGGAAATGACTTTGCGATCGTGGGCTTACCCGATTTCTGGTCATCAGAATTTGACCCCATTTCAGTGTTTGATGGGACAGATCCAACAATTCCGCGTTTAGTGTTATCTCACAATCCCGATAGTGCGATCGACCTTATGGCATGGCGCGTGGACTTGCAATTATCGGGTCATACGCATGGTGGACAAATTGTGATTCCGGGAGTCGGGGTGGTTCCAACTTGGATTCAGGCATCACGCGATCGTATCCCTGAACCACTATGGAAGTGGATTCCCTTTCTCGATGCCAGGTGGCCCAAAGTTGTCAATCAGTGGCAGTGGGCGCAGGGATTACATTTAGTGGGCAAGAATCGGCTGTATGTAAATCGAGGACTCGGCACATTTCCGCCTGGACGCTGGAATTGTCCACCCGAAGTCACCGTCTTTTCTTTTGTGGCTCAGTCGTAATTCTGATAGATTGTCCATTTCTCAACTTTTTCTCCACACTGCTTTTACACATAGTTCGTTGGTTGATAAGCCTTGAATTTGCAGGTTAACACTCAATTGTTGATCCTGCTTTGCTGTATGTGTTCGATCGCTTTCGTCAAGCCGATAGTACCAGTACTCGATCGTACTCTGGGTTAGGACTAGGACTTGCGATCGCACGTTACTTGGTTGAGCAACACAATGGAACAATTCAAGCCGAGAGCTTCGATGAAGGGCAAGGAGCGACCTTTATTGTGAGGCTGCCTCTGAGGAGCCAGAATCAGGAGCAACATTGCTCAAGCCCTGAATCGGTCTATCATTAAAGTCCTTCCATTGAAAGATGCTCATTCACCATAAAAGAATACTTTTCAAGTATACAACGCTCAAGGGAAAGCCCTTTTATTGCCTAATTCATTGATAAATCATACGAAGTCCATGTCACAAAGTTCAACCGAAACCCTTGCTGCGCTTCATGAAAAAGCAATCATCTATTAGCGTGAAGAGCCTGTTTGTACAGTTGCCGCACGAGATTCGATGGTCAGCTTTCTGAACTACGACCAGTGTTTTGTGCGGGACTTTGTGCCTTCTGCCTTGGTGTTTCCCATGCAGGGCAACACCAAAATTGTTCGCAATTTTCTTGCCACAACCCTACTGTTGCAAAGTCATCATAAAGCGATGGATGACTTCTAGCCCGGAGCAGGGTTAATGCCAGCAAGTTTCAAAGTCATTCACAAAGATGGTGAAGAGCAATTAGAAGCCGATTCTGGAGAAGCTGCCATTGCACGAGTTCCCCCAGTTGATTCCTGTCTCTGGTGGTTAATCCTACTCCGCTGGTATACCAAAGCAACTGGAGACTTATTATTCGCGCATCAGCCCGATTATCAGAGCGGCATCCGATGTCAGACGCTGAGAATGATGAGTATCTACGAGCAATTGATCAACGCCTCGACACATTGCATTATCATATTCGGGGGTATTACTGGATTGATCTCAAACGCTTGAACGAGATTTATCGATTTGAAACTGATGAGTATGGCGAGAATGTTACCAACAAATTCAATATTCATCCAGCTTCAATATTGCTCACGATCGATTGATCCGAGATCAGTTTCCGGAGTACTATGACGGCGGAAACGGACGATTAATTGGAAAAAAAGCGAGACTGAATCAAACTTGGAGTATTGCATCACTGATTGCAGCTCAAGAACTGATTAACACTCCACAGCACTTGAACTGGTTGAGCTTTGAAGAAGGGATCATGTAACAGCAAGAAGAACGAACTGAATGAGATGCTTCATTTCAGAGACACAGTTGCCTTTTATTTACTTTGCGCTGTGTAACTCTTAATCCTGAAGGCTATTCCAATCAACAGAGGTAGGTTGAGGACTCACACACTATCACTTGAGGGATATCCAATTTTCCGATAGCCGAGTAGTCACGAGAGCCTTGATGCAAATTCTTACAAACAAGGAGATCCAGCGTATGGATTGGCAAAGTCTTTGGCATTGGCTCTACATTGGCGGAATGTCGATCGGAGCAATCTATATTGCTAGAGCAACCCACCCAGACAATTAAGCAAGCGTTTCTTCTAGCCCTTGTGCTGAGTCAGATAGGCGATCAACAGTTGGCTAATTTCTTGCTCTAGTTGCCCAGATTGAAGTAGGTCTGAGCGTTCAATCACAGCCGCATGAGTCAGCGCTTCGATCGTTCGCTCAACCACAAATATGATGCAATCAAGCTGCGGCGGCGGGATTGAGTCACACTGCTTTGCTAAGTAATTTTGCAAAAGCTTACGCATGTGAGCTTCAGCATCAATTCCACTGAGTCTAGGCACTTGCTCATGCAGAACTTTGTGCAAGGTTGGATCGATCGCATGAGCTGCAATATTCGCTTTGACGAGTTCGGGCAGAACTACTTCGATGGGAGCGTCAGTTAAGCGACTCAACTGTGATTCGATCAGCATCATTATGTTGCTAGCATGTCGATCGCGAATGCTACCATCAGTGATTCTTTGTTGGGAAAGTATTGATACAACGAGCCAATACTGATTCCCGCACGTTCAGCAATACGATTCGTACTCGCTTTGTCATAGCCGTCTTCGATCAGAATGTGAGCGGTTGCGGTCAAGATGGCATCGACTGTGAGTTTGGAGCGCCCTTGCTGTGGCAGTTTCCGGTGAATGGTGCGATGTTTAGCCGTCATAGAATCACGTCCTCAAATGCGAGTTGCAGACATTAGCGATTGCTTCTATGATACGAGTTATCGCTCACATTTAAGGAGCCAGATCATGATTTTAGTGACCGGGGCAACCGGAAATAATGGTTCAGAAATTGTTCAACGACTGGTCGCGCGAAAGGTTCCGGTTCGCGCAATGGTGCGTGATTTCAACAAAGCGAAATCGAGTTTACAGAACCTCATGACTGCCCCGAATGTTGAAGTCGTCGAGGCGGACTTCGATCGTCCCAAAACGCTACTAAGCGCTCTAAAGGGTGTCGATCGAGCATTTTTAGTGACCAACTCATCGGAACGCGCAGAGGCACAACAACTCGCCTTCGTGGAAGCAGCTCGGCAAAGCGGAGTTCAACAGATTGTCAAACTGTCACAGTTTGCAGCGAGTGCGGATTCGCCTGTGCGCTTCTTGCGCTACCATGCCGCCGTGGAAGCTGCAATTCAAGCATCCGGCATAGCGTATACTTTTCTGCGACCGAATCTGTTTATGCAGGGCTTACTAAACTTCAAATCGACGATCGTCACCCAAAACGCTTTTTACGCTGCAATTGACGATGCGAAAGTGAGTATCGTGGACGTGCGCGACATTGCAGAGGTAGCGATCGCTGCTTTGTCCGAAACTGGACATGAAGGCAAGATTTATGACCTGACAGGACCGCAAGCACTCACACATTCTGAAATGGCACAATCCCTTTCCCATGCCACAAGTTGCCCCATTACCTTTGTCGATATTCCGCCCGAAACTATGCTAGAGACCTTGTTGAGCCTTCATATCCCAACTTGGCAGGCAGAGGGACTAATTGAGGATTATGCTCACTATCGACGTAGTGAAGCGTCCGTGATTGCGTCTGGAGTAGAGGATGCCACTGGGAAACTGCCGCGCAGTTTTGAGACATTCGCCCACGATTATGCACCGATGTTTCGCTAACGAGTCTCATCGCTGACTCACTCTTAATTCTTACGAGAGATTACTAAGCCTAGGATGAGAGTGTTGCTGCGATCACCATCGAAAAGTTAGCATTCTTGAGCAACTCTAGCTAGGCTTTTCCGCATCAGCTTTAGGGCGATCGTCTGGGGCACGCTCAATGGGTTGAATCACTTTAAGTTGCGGAATAGAGACTAACACAATTCCTGCTTGCTGCAATGCTTCTTTGATTGCCTGTGCTGCTTCAGAAGTCATTTCGACAAACGATAGACGTTGAGAATTGACCCAAAATTGCACCTCAATCTGAACAGTCGTCGCAGCGAGTTCTCGCACCAGTATGAGTGGCTTTGGCTCTGGTTCGACATCTGTCACTTTTAGAACTGCATCGTTTAAGATTTTTTTGACTGTATTCATGTCAGTGTCATAGGTAATTCCAATTGTTACCGAAGTACGACGCTTGCCAGAAACCGTATTATTGGTAATTACTGCACTAAAAACTTCTTGGTTCGGAATATAAACTGTTCGCCCATCATAAGTCACTACAGTCGTGGTTCGCAGTTGAATTTGAGTCACTGTTCCTTCAAACTCTTTGATCACAATTTGATCACCGATCCGGAACGGGCGGGAAGCAAGCAGAATTACGCCAGATAGATAATTACTGAGAATGTCTCGTAAGCTAAAGGCGATCGCAACACTCGTTAAACCGAGCGTCCCCAGCAAAGTTGCGAAGTCTAGTCCCACAACTCCTAAAGCAACAATGCTACCAATGACCCAAACTGCCCCATACACCACCCGACTGATCAAGATTCTAGCGTCTTGTCCCCCTTGCCAACGTCGAGTTGCGATAAATGTGAGACGGCGTAAACTTCCAGCAATCAGCCAAGTTGCTAAAAGTGCTAGCAGCGCACCAATGAGTGCAGGAAGATTACTAATGGTATCTCGTTGAAATTCGCGCAGTGTAGTCCAAAGTCGTTGTCCGACATCGATCGCGAATGCGGGCTGATCAAACGCTTGGTTGAGTGCCTCTGCCCAGCGTTGAGCAAGAGCCTCTACAGGCAAATTAAAGTCTTGGGCATCCTGCTGAGTCACAGTCATCAAAATCCGATTTCTCAGCTTCAAGATCGCAACGCTTCTTTGGGAATCGAGTGTGACTGTCACAGGCTCTTGAACTTCGCCCTGGGATAAAAGACTAGCAATCCGGCGATTAATTGTTTGCGCCCGATCGCTAGCACTCAAATTCGCCAAACTACCGACTTGAAAGACGGGCTGTCCTCGCACCAGCACATCTGCAAAAAAGATCTCATCCGATGCAAGTGATGGAGTATTCGAGGGTTGAGGAGCAGCGATCGGGGTTGGCGATGCTGTGATTGTAGGAGAAGTTCCTTGTGTTGTTCCTTTATCTGCAATGCCAACGATGAGACTAACCATCAGCATCGTTAGTGCCAGATAGCGGCAAGCTTCCAACTGTTTTCTTCGGATCGAGCTAGGCATAATCTTCGCGAGAACTACCACTGAAGCATTTTCCTACAGTTTTCTAGCTTTGCCATCTCTCCTTTGTCACTTGGAGAGAGCAGGAATTTGCTGCACGATCGAGGAATTACGATGATTTATGTAAAAGGCTCGATGGAGGCGATTCTAAAGCGATACGATCATCGAACCAATGCTCAAGGAGAGCTAGAGCCGTTAGAGCGTCCTCAAATCGAGCGCAAAGCCGAAGCCGTAGCAAAACAAGGCTTGCGAATCCTGGCATTTGCAAAAAAGATAGTTCCGGTTGATCAGCAATCATTAGATCATTCTGATCTCGATCGAGGATTAGTTCTGCTAGGGCTACAAGGCATGATCGATCCGCCGCGTTCCAGTGTGATTCCAGCGATTCGTGCCTGTCAGACTGCGGGAATTCAAGTGAAGATGATTACAGGCGACCAGCCTTTAATGGCAAGCGCGATCGCGGAATACGGTGTAGCAGCCTCGTTTGTGATGCCATAGCTGGTCGTGACCTGCGGGAAAGGCAGTCCGATGGTGAAGCGCCTCGTTAATCGGATCGATGATTCTTTGTACGTGATGCTAATCTGTCCCTGAAATGGACGAGGCGGTAGCGGCAAACGATCTGACCGACTTGTGGAATCTACCATGCAGTGTCTCCTATGCAATATGCGATCGACAATATTTTTAACTTCTGGATCGGCGTTTAGTGAAGCTCAACGTTTTAAGATGTTAGTCCCGACAAGGACATCATTAAACTCGTCTACGGGGATAGCGGTTGCGATTGGCGTAGCCGGTGCTACCCCAGCCACCGATGCTGCAACCTTTGCTCCGATTTTCCGATCGCTTCTTGCTGCTGTGAGTCTTTTAGCGTTCCATCTGGATTAAATGCCTCATGCGCTCCCATCAGCGCGAACTGATCCGGCAAGACCAAAACTTGAATATTGCCAAGCAGCGATCGCAAATGCACCAAACCTCTTAATCCGCCTAAGCCTCCAGGTGATGCACTCATAATGCCTGCTACCTTATCGAGAAAAGCAGCTAGTATTGGCTCATCTCCTGCTGGAACGCGCTTATTAAAAGAGCTTTTTCGGGCACTAGCCACAAATGCCAAAATTCGAGGAGAATCGCTCATCGTTCAGAGTAATGGTTCGTTTAATGATGTGGCAATCAAAACGGCTGCGATCGCTTAACGATAGACAAGTCCGCCATCAATCAGCGGAGCCTGTCCCGTCATATAATCTGAATCCGGTCCTGCTAGGTAGGAGACGAAGGCGGCAACATCTTCAGGCGTTTGTGCCCGACCCAGCGCAATGCCACCCACAAACTTGTCGTAGCTCTCGCCGATTTTGGCTCCCGTGATTTCAGCCATGCGCCGATCAATCTCAACCCACATATCGGTGCCGACAACACCAGGACAGTAGGCGTTAACAGTGATACCAGCACTCGCATACTCTTTAGCCGCCGCTTGCGTTAGAGCGCGCACAGCAAATTTGGTCGCCGAATAGATGCCGAGCAGCGGAAAGCCCTCGTGTCCCGCGATCGACGACGCGCTGATGATTTTGCCTTTTTGCTTGCGCTCCTGAAACTTCTTCGCAGCAGCTTGAATGCCCCACAAGACACCCGCGACGTTGACTTGAATAATTCTGTTAAACCCTTCGGGAGTGACATCGGCTAGCGGCTGGATACTAGCGATGCCAGCGTTGTTGACAATGATGTCGAAACCGCCCAGTTCCTTTTCCGTGTGATCGATGGCGGCGTAAACTTCGTTGCGGTTCGAGACATCGGCTTTGAATACAGTTGCCTTGCTACCAGTAGAACGAACCGCTTCGGCGACTTCGTTCATCTTCTCCGGGTTAAGGTCTACGATCGTAATATCTGCGCCGTCATTCGCCAGCCTTAAAGCGATCGCGCGTCCGATCCCCTGTCCAGCACCCGTGACGAGAGCAACTTTACCGTTAATGCTCATCTTGGTCTGCTCCTGATAGTTATGTCTTTACTGCAAACTTCGTCAATTTTAGTAAATGGCACCGTTGTGCTTTTGCCTATGCTCCGCAGTGCGATATCTTCATTTTCCATTCATTGCAATCTTTCTATTCCATCACCTCAGCAAGGATTCCGCCCGATTCAGCAACTTACAAGCTTCAATTGTGTTGTCCGTAAATTTCACATGGAGCAACGCAGAGCCGATCAAGCAACATCAATGCTGACATTAGGACATCAGAAGCACGATCAAATGCTTCATAATGCCACAGTAAGAAGCAAAAGTGGAAAACTGGTGGTGAATCGAAAAATCTAAGGAAGTTATACCGTTAGGAGTACGCGCTAGAAAGCATTGGATACTTCGCCCGCTCGATTTTTTGCTGTTAGCAACTTAGGTATCTTCCGATGAACAGACAATCGACAACAATAAACAAAGAAGTTGTCTCCTCGAATTCTCAAAGGAGACAACAAACAGAACAGTATTTCCCCTAATAGATGGAACCTATCGGGCTTGACAAGCAAAAACTCTAGCTTGATAGGTATTACCAAGAGTTCCACGAATGTTGAGATTCACTTGGTAGGGCTGACGAGTTACCTCCGGAGGTGTGCTGATTTTGAGTTGATACGGTACAAATCGTCCGAGCGCGAGGTTATCCCCGTCGAAAACTTCAGTGGAGGTGTTATTGCTGTATTTGAGATTGATTGTCACATCGTATTCTGCTGCATTCTCTGGAGTAATGGTTGCAATATAAGACGTAAAGCGTCTGCCCGTGGGGACTGCAAAATCCGTATTCCAGTTGTTGTTCACGCCAGGTAGGACACCCGGTGAGGAAATACTTTTCCGCGTCGTCGTTGAGCCATTGCCATCGACCACTCGTAAAGGAATGCAATTTGCTTGAGTAGCAGGCGCGGTCTGACTTATTGCAGGCAAGGTTTGACTCATTGCGATCGCGGTTCCTATTGCCAAACTACAACCAACTGAAAGTGCTGAGAATTGAACTATTTTTTGCTGGTACATTCTTAAATTTCCTCTACAAATCTTCAAGAAATAAGGCGGCGGGAATTAGCAGAGTCTAATCAATGACTACTACGAAAACCAGTTAAGGGAGCCGTACTGATGTGAGCAACTCCACCTCAAGCGACCTCTGCAACAGTTGCCACTTTGCGGTATTCTGCGATCGCTTGACGGCACGATTGAGCGCACTTTTGGCAGTGTGGATGATCATGCCGTTCGCACTCTTGGGCACAAGCTTCGCAGATCGAAATACAGGTACTTACAACTTGAGGAATAAATCGCGATGCGCGGCTGATGTATGATGCGATCGTCCAACACATCTGGGCACAGTCTCGACAAAGCCGCGCACAGTCGGGCATTGTTCCTAAGCAAGCATCTGCACAATGTTCGCACTCATAGGCACATTGTGCAGATGCGGCAAGAATGGATTGGTTTGGTTGATTCGTCATTGTTTTATCCTCCATTACTTCAACATGAGTGAAAAACTGGATCATAGGTCTTCAGGCTAGAAATCAGACCAGTAAAGCGATGCCTCTCTTCTGAATCGTTCTGCGATCGCACCCTAAAAATGTTGTAGAAGCTCTCGGTGCAAATCACTCACGCTTCAAAGAGGGTCAGCTCAGGTCAGTACAAATTGAACAATAAAGGGCGATCGTGGAAAACTGGTGGAGAACAAGGTGAATCTCTTCAAATTACTCCTATAGATAGACAAACTTAGCATTTAGAATCCGTGCTGCTTTAGGAGCTGCACAACTTAAAAGCAAGACAACTTTGCTATTGCAAGTTCGTTTTGCAGAGAGCAATAAAGCCACATTCTTCTAATGTCGTACCCAGTGTAGTTAGGACACTTCTACAAAGTCCCCCAGACTTGGGGATTTAGGGGGCATTAGCTGCTTTAACCGCAGCAAAAACAATTTGTGTGTACAAGGTAGCTCGCTTCAAGCTGTTGTTTTGAGTCCATTCCATAGTTCACTCAGGGTCACAATTCGATAGTTGCGTTGCTTTAGATCGTCCAAAATCAAAGGCAAGGCTTGTGCCGTTTGTCTCGATCGCTCAACAGTTCCTCCATGCAGCACCAAGATTGCTCCTGGGAAAATATGTGTAGTTTGGTCTTCTACTCCGTGATTGCCAATTTCGTGTCCTTGTTCCACCATACGATCGAGCAAAGTCGTTCCGTCAAACAGATGATTACTGATAATAAAAAACGTCGCTCGAACGCGATCGCGCTCAGATTCGATGCTTTGATTATGAAGCGCGATCGCGTCTAGAATCAGTTGAGTCGATTCATCGTTTGTTTCGTTCGGGGTTGGAACATCATCAATGGTTAGTGCGACGACTTTCTCAGAGGTTTCCTTGTAGAACACCGCTTCTGGAAACGTTCGGGCAAGACGAATTACGAGTCGTTGCTGAGGAGTTCGCTTGATGCTCGTCATGAGAAAGATTGTTGCTATAACAATTTATCCTGAGCGCATTCAAATTATGGCTGCTCCAACCAGTTCAGCAAACCCAATGAAGTTATACTGCCCACAAGATGAGCGCCAATTAGATTCACATTTGCTAATACAACAAAGATATCTAAGGGTCGAATGAAATTTGTCGCAGTGTAAACAGCAACGCCTGGCGGTAATGAAACCGCTTTGGCAGCGACAACCGCGATCGTAATTTCAGAAGCCGAAAAAGCGAGTAATAAACCGACTAAACTGACGATCGCTCCAGTGCCTAATAATTGAGCCACGCTTTCTTTGGTTGGATGCAATTCACGATTGGGAGACTGTAATTGCTTATCTAAACGCCTGTAGCGGAAAGACAAATAGAGTCGAAAGCACAGCACTAGGATGCCAGCAACTCCGACAGAAACACCAAAGCTCATCAGGGGATTGGTTGTCGCTTGAGGAGTAACATTGCGACTAAAGATTGATAATAGTAAAGCTAAACTAGCAACAGCTCCTAGGATCAACTGTACCGAAAAGCTAATTTGCCGAGTGATATGAAAAGTTGCTGAAAATCGTCGTTTCGTCGCGGCTGGTAAGGAGACACTAAAGGGATTTAACATATTCGACCCTCACAATCGTTTCACTAAGATATTAGATGAAGCATAACAGTCCAGATACTAATGAAGGCTTTCAGGTAGTATCTACTGCTAAAAGTAGAGTATTGCAGCTTTGAAAAATTTTATCTGATTGTTCTCACCTAACTTTTGATAGAGGCTTTTCATTCTGTCTTGTGCGAACCTCACTATAGCTTCGTTAACACGATTAGTATTCAGGTTACGCTGCGATCGAAACCAGTTCGGAACTGTTTATTCCTGAAAACAACGTCTTTTCCAGCAAGCTAACTTCTTTTGCTCTAATTAAGTTTCTCGCTTTGTACCGCGAGGGATTCTGCGGTTTGTCTTCATCCTAAGATTGCTAAATATAGCTTGCTTGAGTAACGTTTCAAGCTGCGATCGCACAACTACAAGATTGAAAGGAGATTCACATGAGAGTTCGAGAGTCCGAAACCACTCAACAAACCAAGCCCTCAGGAGGATGGGGAATTGCGGCTGGAATTATTTTAGTGATTCTGGGACTGATTGCCTTTGCTCGACCGTTTTATGCCACGATTGCGACGACGCTGGCATTTGGTTGGCTATTTATCATTGCGGGAATCGGTCAGTTCATTTATGCCTTTGGGTCGCGCAGTGCAGGACAGGTAATCTGGAAAATCGCGCTAGGAATTCTATATCTGCTAGCTGGGATTTTTCTTGTGGGTAGTCCGATCGCAGGTGCCCTTTCCGTCACACTCGTCCTCGGAATTACGATTTTCCTGCAAGGGGTCATTCAGGTGTTCATGGCATTTCAAATCCGTCCTGCACGCGCTTGGGGAGGCGTGTTAGTGAGCGGACTTTTGGGAATTATTTTAGGGATCTTTATTTGGTCAAACTTCCCCTTTAATGCAGCATGGATTCTTGGGCTGTTTGTGGGTGTAAGTCTGCTAGTCAATGGCATCTGGATTATTAGCTTATCTTCGGCATCGCGCTAAGAGATCTTAGATGAATCTGCGATCGTGAATGCTTCCATAATGCGATCGCACTCGCTTCAAATTGATCCACTTTTTCTGGGTTGATTCGCTGCCAGCACCTATGATAAATGCTGTAGCATTGTTAGAGGTGTATCAGTGATAGAGTGGTCGCAAGCTTCGCTGCACTGTAAAGTGTTCGCGCAACAAACTTTCAACGGCAGTCTAACTGGCGATGCTCAAGGAGCCGTCACCATCCCTGAATTGGTCATTATCTTGATCATTCTGCTGTTGATTGCAACCCTTGTTGCTTTAGTAACTCAACGTTTGAGAATTCCCTATGTAACCGGGTTGGTGTTAGCAGGATTACCGATTACAGAACTTTGGTCGCGTCGGGTTGGACTTGATCCAGCATTAGTCTTAAATCTTTTTCTACCAATCCTGATTTTTGAAGCCGCCATTAATACCGATATTCGTCGGCTCCGTAGGACTTTTAAGCCGATCGCGCTTTTAGCTGGTCCAGGATCGATTTTTTCCTCAGCGATTATTGCGACTCTGCTCCATTTTGGACTAGGACTGAATTGGATTCCTGCTCTATTGCTAGGAGTCATTTTAGCAAATACGGATACGGTTTCGATGATCGCCGTATTCAAGGAAATTCGCGTCCCGTCTCGCTTAACCACCATTGTTGAGGGAGAAACGCTGTTTAATGATGCGGCTGCATTAGTTTCTTTTAATTTGCTGTTAGTTCTTTATGCAACAGGCTCACTTACCGTTGTCGGAGGAATTCGAGAAGTCCTAGTCGTTGCGATCGGGGGAGTGGTGGTCGGAGCAATTTTAGGATATCTCTGCTTACCGATCTTTGTCCGATTGCAAGATCCATTAAGTAGTCTTTTGTTAACGGTTGCACTGGCATTAGGAACCTTTCAACTGGGTCAATTTCTCGGTGTGTCTGGAGCAGTCGCGGTTGTGGTTGCAGGACTCATTTTTGGCAATCTAGGACTATCTCGCAGTTCTTCCGCTTCAGAGCGCATCGCACTTTTGAGCTTTTGGAACTATGCCAGTTTTAGTGTGAATACCTTCATTTTTCTGCTGATTGGGATTGAAATCAACCTGGGGACGCTGTGGAGCCTTCTGCCTTCGATTCTGTTCGTGATTTTGGCATATCAACTGGGGCGGATTCTATCGGTCTACCCACTATTGGCAGGGCTACGCTGGTTCGATCGACCCGTTCCGCTCCCCTGGCAGCATCTTTTATTCCTGGGTAACATCAAAGGTTCACTCTCGATGGCATTAGCGCTGAGTATTCCGCTCACGGTTGCTGGACGGAGTGACATTATTGCGCTGGTGTTTGGTGCAGTCTTATTCTCGCTTGTCGCACAAGGCTTAAGCTTACCTTGGATGGTCAAACGGCTTAAACTCGGTCAGGTCTCAGCTCGATTGCAGCAAGCGAAACAGTTACAGATGCAGTTAATCGCATCGAAAGCGGCTCAAGAAGAACTCGATGGGTTACTGCGATCGGGCGTGTTACCGAAAGCGGTTTATGAGGAGTTACGGGCATCTTACCAAGTGAGAGTGGTGCAGGCGGAACAAATACTCCGCGACCTCTACAATCAACGTCGATCGATAGAGAGCGATCACGGTGAGTTAGATGCAATTCGACGACGATTGCTGCTGGCAGAAAAAGGAGCCGTGACGACTGCACTTCGCAAACAGATTCTGCCAGAAGATCTCGTGCAGTCTTATATCAAGGAATTGGACGAGAAGCTTCTCAAGTTGGAAGATGATTAGAGCGTCTCGGTGCGATCGACTCAATAGACCTCCTGCACGCATCATAAATGCCTACCGAATTCTATTCGCCCAGGCATTCATGCAGGATGTCTACTGATAGCAACAAATGACTTTATCTTGAACGATCTATCATTCTGTGTGCTTCTCCACAATATCTTATTCCGAAGGTAGACGTAAGTTGCTGGATAGCTTCGTAGTCTAACGATGTTATTCACGCTTCAAAGCATCCGGTTTACGTTCTCAAGCTACAAATGGAAAAACTCTAAAATGCCTAGATGGATTAATCGTGCAGTTCATCGGTTGAGCGGAACAACCGTGAAACTTATTCTCCTGATTGGTGGAGTTCTCGTGCTGTGGGGAATGTTTGCACCGGTTAGCACGATCGTTTGGTGGCTGAATCAAACTGCCGAGAGTTTAGGCTTAGAGGACGAAGAAGAAACACCAGCAGTCTTACGGCAGCCTACGATTAATTCTCCAACCTCAGAGATTGCCTCAAAGATTGATTGTTATATTTTGTATCTTGCGGGCGTTGGTAACTTCTCACCGGATCAGATTACTGAAGGTGAACGGTATGTGATCGATCAGCTTGTTGCCCGTCATTCTAACTGTGTGGCGGTGCGAAATGTGTATCCTTATTCGGTGTTCAATCGAGATCTTAGCGAAGGAATTTTAAACTTGAAGATTTCTATCCCGATTATCGCAACGATTCAGACAACAAAGATTTGAAAAACTTTAGTGTTTATGCACAAAACGATGATAAAGTTGGAACAGTGAGTGATGTTCTGGTAGATAGCCAAAGTGGTCGCTTCCGCTACTTTGTGGTTGACACTGGGTTCTGGATTTTTGGTAAAAAAGTTCTGCTTCCAGTCGGCCCTACCCGGATCGATTATGACGACGAGCGGATTTATGTCCCAACAATGACCAAAGACCAAGTTGAGAACTTGCCCAACTATGATGAGCTTGAAAAGGTAGATTACAACTATGAAGAGCAAGTTCGGAATGTCTATCGCAAATCGCCTGTAGTGGTTGCAGAAACACCTGTTACGACACCTGCTTATGATCGCGATACCTACAACTACGACTACGATCGCGATTTGTATAATCTGGACGATCAAGACCACAATGCACTCAAACTGTATGAAGAGCGTTTAGTTGCCAGCAAGACTCGTCAAAAAGCTGGGGAAGTCACGATTGGGAAGCACGTAGAGACGGATACTGCTCACGTTCAAGTTCCGGTTGAGAAAGAACGAGTCGTGATTGAGCGGTCTGCCCCCACAAGTAGCTCAACGGTTGCTCCAGGGACTGCCTTTCAAGAAGGCACAGTTGCTCGGATGGATGTGTACGAAGAGACTCCTGACATTCACAAGGAAGCTTTTGTGCGCGAGGAAGTGCGGGTGCGGAAAGAGATTGATCAGGATATTGCGACCGCAGCAGATACCATTCGTCGGGAAGAACTTGATGTCGATACTCAAGGTCGCCCCGTCGTTGATAAATAAAACTTGTGTCACCCACTAGAGTTTGTAGCTTCGTCGATTCGCTTTAGGAAACTAGAGCGATCGACGAAAACTGCTACGTAATTACTGAGGGAGGAACTATGGCGCTACATAAGCTTGGGGACTACTATGCAAATTACGAAGGTCCTTTCGGTGGTTCCACGATCAAAGCGATTAAGGTATATGCAAGTAACCATGAGAAAGTGGGAACTGTGCGTAACTTTCTAGTAGATGGGGAAACGGGTCGTTTCCGCTATCTCATTATGGAAACTGGGCTGTGGTATGTAGGCAGGAGAGTGCTGATACCTGTGGGTCTAGTGCAACTAGATTATGAGAAGCAATCGATTTACGTTCCTCAACTCACGAAACAACAAATTGAAAATCTCCCTGATTTAGCTGGAGAGCTAGGAACCGAAGCGAGTTATGAAGAGCAAAATGAACTACCCCACCGCATAGGCGGATGGGGTTTCTAAGACCCCAGTTTCCGCCATAGCAGAGGATTTCTGTCTCTTCTTCTGCCCTAGTTGCTTCATCGAACCCGTTTTGCGAGTCTCCGAAGTAGAGCTAAAACATCCAAGACTAACGAGGCTCGTTCCAAACCCCGGTTGCTGATTCGTCGCAACGTTGTACATCACCATTGCAGATCCCCTATCTCTGGGAATCTCAAAACCGCAATCAGGACAAGCGTGATGGCGATTTTTGAGTTCTGCCCATTCCTTGTGGACGGCGTTGCATTTAGGGCATCGCTGCGATGGCTTGATGATGCGTGTCGGAAGCTGCAAGACTAAACCGCCCTTCTGCTCAATCTTGTAGGTGATCATCTTGTTCAGAGTCCCAAATCCTACAGACAGAATCGACTTGTTTAGACCTGCTTTTTGTTTTTTACGACAAGATCCTTTTTTGGCTGAATGGGTCATTCCTTTCGTACTCAGCTTTTCCGTCACTCCGATGTCATAACGACTTGCAATATCTGAAGTAACCTTGTGTTGCCAGTCTTTACGCTGACGTGCAACCTTTGCTTTCAGGCTGGATTCCCGCTTATTGATTTTCTTCCAACGGCGTGAAGCTTTGCTCCCTTTCTTGGGGGCACGTTTCCGCCGTTTTTGCTTGGCAGCTTTGCGAACTTTCTCATCGTTTTTATGGCTGAGTCGGGGGTTTTCAACCGTCTCGAAGTCAGTTCCATCAAACAATGTTAGAGCCGTTTCAGTGCCCAAATCGTAAGCAGCAATTGACTCATATTTCAAATCTGATTCAGATCCAAATTTTGCTTCAATTGCTGAAACTTCAACGGTGAACGATGCAAACCACTGACGCTTTGACGGCTTGAAGACAATCATCAACGTACCAGGGGTAGCCCAGTCTTTCGCCTGACCTCGCATTTTGAGCGTGATGCCCAAATCATTCAAGGTCAGCGTACCGTGATGCCCTTCTGTGGTCGCCTTCCATCCAGACCTGCCGGGATAACCCCAACCTGAATAGTTGCGAATCGACTTGAGTTTAGGCTTACCACGCATTCCAGAAAAGAACGATTGATACGCTAAATCAACTCGCTTTACCGTCCCCTGCAACGATTGAGAATTCAACGCAGCAAACTCTACCCAATCTTTCTTGAAAGCGGGTAGCGCGTTTTGCTGCGTGTAGTAATCAACCGATTTGTTACCTAACTTGTATTCGGTCTGACGATGTGAGATGCAGGCGTTGTAGAGATAACAATGCAAACGACGTGCATCAAACAAAGCCTTTTCTTGTGCCTTGTTTGGGTACAGTCGAAATGTTTGCCGTCTTGTTACCACGCTTGTTTACCTCGCTTTATCGCTTGACTCGATATTTAGAACTACAATGAGTATAACGCAAATTTCGGACTTGAGTAGAAATCAGCATGACTCAGCTTAGAAGCGGTTCCCACGTTGTTTTCAGGATTCACCTGCATATTGTTTTTGTCACTAAATACAGGCGTAAAGTGCTTACGCAGTCAATGATTGACGCAATGAAGCCAGTTTTAGAGCGGGTGTTGTCTGCAAATCAAAGTATCCTGACTGAGTTCAACGGTGAACCGGAGCATGTTCATTTGCTTATCGACTTGCATCCAGACAACAATATTTCTGATTTAGTAGCGTCCCTCAAATCTGCATCCAGTCGAGTCTTGAGACAAGAATTCAAAGCCGAAATCGATAAGGTTTACTGGGGGAAAGCTAAACTTTGGCATGATTCAAAGTGCATTGTGTCCTGTGGCGGATCACCGCTAGAAACCGTGAAAGAGTATATTCAGAATCAATCGGGTGGAAGACCTGAGAGATAAGCGCTACCGCGCTGTCGCTATCCATCCCCACCGCATAGGCGGATGGAGAATTCCGCGAAAAGAGTTAAAGCAAGAACCTCGATCGCATAAATCCCGCAAAACTTGCCACAGTTACAACCACTTGAACAATATCCGGCGAACTATCAATCTTTTGCCGGAGTTGTTTCATTTTCTCAATATCCGCATCAGTGCAAGCAATGTTCTGTTTCATGATCGCTAATCGAGCTTGAGAAAAGACCGTCATCGCTCGATCGCGTTCATCTTTCAATGTGATTTGATCATCAAAATCCGCCTGCATATAGCGAATCTCAATCTTACTCAGCAGATCAGACGCTTGCTTAAAGAAAAGCTCATTATTATCTGGCATCTTTATCTCCTGTCTAAACTGCCAACTTCAGCGGTGCGATTGGGAACCCGACTTTGTGCCGCAGTATTCACTCGATCGAGAAATTTCTGTGCGACGTTTCTCCACAGGGGATCGGTCTGAATGTCTGAAACAATCCGAGTCGCTTTGGTTCGTAAGCTCGAATAGTCCCGTCCTGTAAAGGTCGATGCAGTGGTTAACACTCTTGGTACTAAAGCATTTAATTGATTCAGATCCAGTTGATCATATCGATTCGCAGTTTCGATCACATCTTTACCGACCGCAGCAGCTTTCATACATTGAGCAACAGTCGTTTCAAGCAATCGTTGTTCTTCTTGTTTAATCCGCTGCCATTCATCCAGCATTGTTCCGGTTTGACTTTCGAGTTCTGCTTTGCGCTGAATTAAAGCAGACTGGGTTTCCCCCGCTTTGATTCGGGTTTGAATCGATTGATACTCGCGCTTGATCGCTTGAAGTTTAACGATCGTACTGGTTCGATATTGAACTAACACAGGCGGATTGTCGCTGATTGCTTTGGCGAGTAATGCCATTTGAACGGTTAAAGTTTGGGCATACTCTGCCGATTTTTTCACTTCATCACGGCTCACCACACTTTTACTATCAAGCTTTTCAAAGATTTCGGAAAAGCCTTCGTACTGATTTCTTAAATCGCTGATGAAAGTATCCCATTCTGCGACTTTTGGAGGCTGAAATGGATCGATCGCTAAATCAATAATCTCTCCGCTGACTTCGGCTCTTGAAGTTAGGATACGATTGATAAAGGCTTGGCGGGTTTCTGCACTCGATTTCGGTGGGGCTTCGAGTTCGCGTTTTCGCATCGTGTCGATCGCCTCGATCGCGCTCAAGGATTCATTGCGAAATTGGAGGGCTGCACCTTGTAAGGCACGCGCTTTTTCAACACTGCACCCGCCTAACGCTAAACTGCCGATGATTAGAACTGAAATCGTCGATCGCCTCATTTTGTATCCCTCCTCTGACCTGACACCCTACAGACGCGATTCATCGCGTCTCTACACATCATTCACCCATTACATGCACAACTAATTCTCGTGTATGCCGATGTTGGCGATGTTCCCACACATAAATCCCTTGCCACGTTCCCAAGACTAATCGACCTTGAGACACCGGAATCTGTTCAGAAGAATGCGTCAACACAGTCCGAATATGAGCAGGCATATCATCCGCCCCTTCTGTACTGTGAATGTAGTTCTCCCACTCTGGAACCAGTTTGGCAAAGAAATTTTCTAAGTCCTGCAACACATCCGGATCAGCATTTTCCTGAATAATCAGGCTGGCGGAGGTATGTCGCAGAAATAGATTGCACAACCCGGTTTTAATGCCCGACTCAGACACGATCGCGCTCACCTGGGACGTGATCTTATGCAGCGATTTTCCTTGTGTAGCAACTCGAATGACCTTCTGATACTGCGCCATGTCAATCCTTGTAACACTGAATACTACTATTCAAGCGAATCCGATCCTCGTTTCAAGTTAAAAAATTATTAATTCAAGAGAGTGGGAATAATGAAGCCTGTTCCATTTAACGTTGATTGCGATGAACCTCTTATGCTTCTTTCTGGCTTTTTGCTGTCGTTCTGCACGCTTCCTGCGACAGGCAGCGAATGGCAAACACGAATCCTCAAGTTCCGGGACGCGATCGCAGTTCCGCACTCATATAGGAGCGATCGCCCAAAATCTTCAATTTCGGTCCGTACTTGCCAAACTCAATCACACTCACTGATGCAGCAGGCATATCAATGCGATCGCGATATCGTCCTAAATCAATTCCGAGTAATCCACAGAGCATGATCCGAATTGTTGATTTATGTGAGACTACTAGCACATTTCCATCTTTATGCGTCTGTGTAATTTCAGTAATCACTAATTCAGATCGGCTTGCAATTTGAATCGCGGTTTCTCCTCCCGGTGGAGCATTCCAAGCGGGTTCCGTCATCCAATGAATATAATTTTCTGAATCGTTTTCTTTGACGTAATCTTGCGTTTTTCCCTCCCATTCACCGAAGTTAATCTCTCGCAATCCATCTCGCAATTGCATTTCTAATCCAACTGCCTCACAGAGCGGTTTTGCTGTAGCGATCGTACGTTTCATCGGACTGACATAAGCGGCTGTCCAATCGAGATGAGAATATGCCTTACCGAATGCGATCGCCATCTGCGTTCCTGCTTCGGTTAAATCGGGATTCAGTGAACCACAAAAGCCGCCAGTTTGACTGTATGTGGTTTCGCCATGACGCATCAAATAAAGGGTAAGAACCATAATTTACATGAGAGATTCGGGACAGTGAATCGAACAAGCTTCGCCAGGTGGACAGACTTTGAGCGGCGGAACATCCCAGAGCAATTTGGCGTACTCGCGAATCGCTCGATCGGAAGAGAATTTCCCCATCCGCGCCGCATTTAAAATCGACATTCGCACCCATTGGTCTTGATCGCGATAAGCTTGACTGACTCGATCTTGTGCCTCAATGTACGATTGGTAATCTGCCAAAAGTAAATAAGGATCTTGGGTCAGCAAAGAATCAATCAACGGTTTGAATAGAGCCGTATCGCCTTTTGAGAAATAACCAGAGGAAATTAAGTCGATCGCTTTTTTCAATTCTGGATTTTGGTTGTAATAATCGATCGGTTTGTAGCCTTTTGCTTTGAGATCTGCCACTTCAGGAGCCGTTAGCCCGAATAAGAAGAAGTTTTCTGCTCCAACTTCTTCACGAATTTCGATGTTTGCGCCATCAAGCGTTCCGATCGTTAATGCACCATTCATTGAGAACTTCATGTTTCCGGTTCCTGATGCTTCTTTGCCAGCAGTTGAAATTTGCTCAGATAAGTCCGCAGCAGGATAGACCCGTTGAGCGAATTTCACATTGTAATCTTTGAGAAAAACGACTTTGATTTGTCCACGCACGTCAGGATCGTTATTGATCACATCCGCGATCGAGTTAATCAATTTGATGATCAATTTCGCCATGTAGTACCCTGGTGCAGCTTTTCCGCCAAAGATAAAAGTACGTGGCGTGATTTCTAGATCAGGATTAGCTTTCAGTCGATTGTATAAAGTAATAATGTGAAGAACATTCAAATGCTGACGTTTGTATTCATGAAAGCGTTTTGATTGAATGTCAAAAATTGAATCAACATTCACTTCAATTCCGTTCTCTTTCTGAATGTAGCTTGTAAGATCTTGTTTAATCGCTTGCTTGATCTGTCTCCATTCTTCGCGGAAGCCTGGATCATCAATAAACTGTTCTAGTTTGCGAAGTTCATTCAGATTCGTAATCCAGTTTTCACCAATCTTACTCGTAATCAAATTTGAGAGTCTTGGATTGCTCAATACAATAAATCTTCTCGGTGTCACACCATTTGTTTTATTGTTAAAGCGCTCTGGATACATCTCAGCAAAATCGTGCAAGACATCCTGCTTCAGAAGCTCTGTGTGTAGTTCAGCAACACCATTGATTGAATAGCTTCCAACCGTTGCAAGATGCGCCATTCTGACATAGCGATCGCCTGATTCATCAATCAACGACATGCGACGAACGCGATCGACATCATTCGGAAACTTTGATCGAACTTCCTCTAAAAATCGAGCATTGATATCATAGATAATCTCTAAATGTCGCGGCAACAATGCACCAAAAAGCCCGATCGCCCATCGTTCTAATGCTTCCGGTAGCAAAGTGTGATTGGTATACGCAAAGGTATTTCGGGTAATATTCCAAGCCGTATCCCATTCCATTCCATGTTCATCAATCAACAGTCGCATCAATTCAGCAACTGCGATCGATGGATGCGTATCATTCAACTGCACTGTGAATTGTTCATGCAAGGTTTCTAACGGTAATCCGCGCCGCTGATGGTGAATCCGAATTACATCTTGCAGCGAACAAGACACAAAAAAGTACTGTTGCTCTAACCGGAGTTGCTTCCCTTTCACTTGATCATCATTCGGGTAAAGCACTTTTGATAGATTCTCAGAGAAAACTTTATCTCCGACTGCGCCGTAATAATCCCCAGAATTAAACGCTGCAAAATCAAAAGAATCGACCGCTTGGGCAGACCAAAGCCGTAAAGTATTCGCCGTATCGCTCTTGTAGCCAAGGATTGGAGTATCGTAAGGAACCCCATTCAGAATGCGATCGGGAATCCAACGAACCCGACTACGACCTTTTTCATCCACATAGCGTTCTGTTCGTCCACCTAGCTTAATTTCAACTGCCCATTCCGGACGGGCTAGCTCCCAAGGATTGCCATTTTTCAGCCATTTATCAGTCAGTTCAACTTGCCAACCCTCGCGAATATCTTGATCAAAAATACCGAACTCATAGCGAATTCCATACCCGATCGATGGAATTTCCAAAGTCGCCATCGAATCGAGATAGCAAGCCGCCAATCGTCCCAAGCCACCATTTCCAAGCCCTGGTTCTTCCTCCTGCTCAAGCAATTCATCAAAGTTCAAGCCCAATTCCTGAACCGCTTGGCGCATCTGATCATAGATATCTAAGTTAATCAGATTATTACCCAGATGCGGGCCCAGTAAGAATTCTGCCGAAAGATAGCAAATTTCACGCGGCTGTACCTTCGTGTAGGTTTGCGTAGTGATCAACCACTTTCGGAGTAAGCGATCGCGAACGGTATACGCCAATGCCATGTAGTAGTCATTCAGCGTTGCAATCTCTGGAAACTTTCCTTGAACAAAAAATAGATTGTTCAGGATCGATTGTTTCAGCGATTCCACGTCTACAGCAGTGCGCTCGTCTTGGGGTTCGATTTGAATGTCTTCTTGAGGTTGGATGTCTTCGGCTTGCATAACTGTGGAGAAGATCTGACTGCCGATACGCTAGCAAAAAAGCTGAAGTTCAAATAGTAAATGATCCTTAAAAACGGGTTCGTTCAGAAATTCAGGTATTTTCCTTTTTAATCCATTTATCAACATTCTGCGGCTCATAGGCAGACAATCGATCGAGCAAAATTTCCGGTTCTGTTGCCTCAAGCACTAAAGCACGATGCACCGGACGCACTAATTTCTCAGTCACCGCTTGATCAAAGAATTGCAGCAACGGATCATAGTAACCTGCAATGTTTAAGAGTCCGTGGGGTTTCTGATGTAAGCCCAATTGCGCCCAAGTTAGCACTTCACAAAATTCCTCTAGTGTTCCATATCCACCGGGTAGAGCAATAAACGCATCGGCAAGCTCTACCATTCTTGCTTTACGATCGTGCATTGTTTCCACCGTTTCCAATCGGGTTAAGCCTCGATGTGCTAATTCTTTTGAAACGAGAAACTCTGGAATCACACCAAACACTTCACCCCCAGCGGAAAGGGCTGCATCTGCAACCACGCCCATCAATCCAACATTACCGCCCCCATAAACCAGAGCCATTCCCCGGTTCGCGATCGCAGTTCCAAGCTCGATCGCTGCTTTTTCATACTCCGGATTCCGCCCCATACTAGAGCCACAAAACACACACACCGATCTCATCAGGAACTCCTTCACAGCTTGATTGCAAACTTTAGCACATGCAATCAATCAAATGCGTCTCTGATAGGCAAGATAAATCGCTTCCAGAAAGAGATCCGGAGTCATTTGAAACGGAAGCTCTTGCAGTCCAAGAATGTCTTTTGCCTGTCGTGCAAGCTTCAAGCTCAGATCTGTTCTTGCTCTCGTGTCTAATGTCGATCGACGTTGTAAATACTCTCGAATTACAGCAAAATCATCCGGCAACAGTGCATTAAAGTTC
>JADEXW010000133.1 GCA_015206935.1 Pseudanabaenaceae cyanobacterium LEGE 13415
GTATTGAGGCTGGAGTTCTCCTGATTTTCGATGAAGTCACTCCGTTGTTTGAATATCCCGAACTGGCTCAGGATATTCTTCCATTGTTCCGGATTTGGCATGAGTCAGCCGCACAGAATAAGATTTGGCAAAAGCTGCGATTGATTGTTGTTCACAATACTGAGCTTTATGTTCCGCTGAAGTTAAATCAATCGCCGTTCAATGTGGGCTTACCGATCGAGCTTCTTGAATTGAATTTAAATCAAGCTCAACTGTTAGCACAACGGTATGAGTTAGAGATTCATCCCAAGGATTTGCAGCAACTCACACAGCTCGTCGGAGGATGTCCTTATTTACTTCAGGTGGCATTTTATTGGCTTCAGCAGGATTTATCGATCGAGCAATTGTTTCAAGAGGCGCATACGTCGATCGGGATTTATCATGCGGATTTGGAGCGGTTGTGGAATCGAATTCAACAGCACCCGAATCTTTTAGATGCGTTTCGGGCAATTCTGACCAATGATGCTTCTGCGGTGCTTGGAACGATTACGCTTTACAAGTTGGAGAGTTTGAACTTGATAAAGCGGCAAGGCAATCAGGTGATGGTTCGCTGTCCGCTTTATCAAAAGTACTTTGCAGCTTATTTAGTTTGAGGAACTATCTGTCTTGGGCTTTCCTGGGGATTGCCCCCAAACCCCCAATGTTGCTTGCTCAAGACTCTTGCTCCCTCAAACTTGGGGGCTGGGGGGCGCTATCCGATTCAATCGCAGCGAAAACGACTGATCTATACACCGTAGAAATCTCCATCTAAGAAAGTCGATCGAGGGAATTCTCCAATCGTTTCTGAGCCGTAATCTCTTCTACCGTTCCCTCATAGCCTTGCAAATTGCCTTCCGCATCTCGAATCGCTCTTGCGGTCTCTCGAATCCAAATGCGATCGCCATTTTTCCGCAACACTTCTGCTTCAAATTCTTCCGTCGGTCCGTATTGTTCAAGATACAAAACAAACTGCGATCGACGGTGCGGAATCGTGTATAGCTGCCGAGCGATGTCTTGAATCGATTCGATTAGCTCTTGAGGGGAATCATAGCCGAGTAATGTTGCTAATGCTCGATTTGCCCGAAGAAAGCGACCCCCCAGAGTTGTTTGGAACATCGCTTCGACTGCATTTTCAAAGCTTGATTGTTCTGTCTCTAATTGTTGAGTACGGCGATATAACTTCAGTTGATATTCGATTCGCGCCAAAACTTCCTCAAGCTGAAATGGTTTAGTAATATAGTCCACACCACCGACATCGAAGGCCTTAACTTTATTCGGGGCATCATTCACAGCACTGAGGAATAAAATTGGAATTTGGTGAGTTTGAGGATCGAGCTTCAATCGTTCACAGACCTCGTACCCATCCATTCCAGGCATCATCACATCGAGCAGAATGAGATCCGGTTGTCGATCGCGAACATGATTCAGCGCAGCCGTTCCGCTTGATAGATGTTCGACTGCATATCCTTGCTCGGTCAGCGTTGTCGTTAACAGTCTCAGAGTTTCAGGCGTATCATCAATAATCAAAATTTTTGCTTGAGCAACCGCCTGAGTTCTTTTGAGTCCGAAGGATTTGAAAATCTGCTCTTCAACCTTTCTCAGATCAGACTGATATTTCCCACCTTGAGTTCGTAGCGTTTGATGTTGTAGCACTAAGGCATCAAGCAATTGCGCGATCGAGGTGACATCGGAATGAATGGTCTCTAATCGAGCGAAAAGCGCGATCGCACTTCGACAGATATCCGGTGAAATTTTCTGCCTTGCCTTAATTGCAATTAATTGAGGAAAATTCTTTTGCAGCAGTTTACGAATGTAGTAGTCTGTAACTGGAGACAGACAGGGAATTTGAGTATTTGGACTCCGACAGGGAACGTGCTGAGATGCTGGGATAGGGCACATAGGAGCAAGTGTGAAGGACTGTAACAACACTGAGACACATTCTACCGGAAGAAGTTAAAACAAGTGAGATATTCAGATTTTTTACGGATCTTGATAGTGAATATCCAGGTGTTGAGAGAGTTTTGCGAGTAGTGTTGTTTCTTGAAACGGTTTCCAAACCATATCATCAAATCCAGCCGCATAGATAGTCGTCAAATCAGCTTGAAAAACGTTTGCCGTTAAAGCAATTAAAACTGGCTCATAATAATTGGGCGCTAAATGATAGATTTCTTGATGTTGACTGATAGAACGGATGCTTTGAGCGATCGTATATCCATCTATATCAGGTAACTGTAAGTCGATTAGCATTGCATCAGGTTGCCCAGTTTTCCATTGCTCGATCGCATCCCTTCCGGTCGTTGTCGATCGCACCTCAAAGCCAACTCGACTCAACATTTGAACTAAGAATCGGCAGATTTCAGAATTATCTTCGACAACTAATAAATGAATGGGTGGCTGATTGGGTGCAAGCTGCCAGGACGGTTCTAATTGCGGATTGAGAACTTCAGTAGCAGGTTCATACGGCAAAGTCATTGTGAACCTACTGCCCAGCCCGATTTGACTTTGCAATAAGATTTCGCCGCCCATTAGTTGCACAAAGCGCTGACTGATTGAAAGTCCTAGTCCTGTTCCTTTCTGTAGAGCGCGTCCTGCCTCAGCTTGAAAAAAAGGCTGAAACAGTTGTTTGATTTCATCTGGGGCAATACCAACCCCTGTATCAATCACACAGAACTTTAACTGATTCTGAGTGGCTGTAACTTGAAGGGTTATGCTTCCCTGTTCAGTGAACTTCACCGCATTGCTCAAGAGATTGATCAGAACTTGGCGGAGCTTGCGAGAGTCCGTTTTAATCAGACTGGGCAAATCAGGATCATAGATTGTAATGAATGGCAGTTGTTTCGCGATCGCAGTTCCTTGAATCAGGGTTTCAACGGTACTTAACAATTCGATTAGATTGGTCGCTTGAAGCTCGATCGAGGTGGCTCCCGCTTCAATTTTCGCCAGTTCTAAGACATCATTGATTAGCTCTAATAAATGCTGACCACTACGATTGATAATTTCAATGTTCGTTTGTTCATCCGCATCTAGTTTTGGCGATCGTTTTAACAGTTCACTAAATCCTAAAATCGCAGTTAACGGTGTTCTTAGCTCATGACTCATGGATGCTAGAAACATGCTTTTTGCTTGATTCGCCGCATCCGCTTGCAGTTTTGCTTGTTCAAGCGCAACATTCTGAGTTTGCAATTCTGCTGTGCGCTCTAACACCCTCTGTTCTAAAGCTTGATTGGTTTCTTTTAACTGTCGCCAAACCCAATAGCCTCGACTGATAGACACTGCACTAAGCAATGCAACGATCGGTGAAATCACGATCGCCCACCAACCCATTAGAAACAATCCATAAGCGCTCGATCCCAGCAGCAAAATGGCGATCGGAATCAATAGCACCCTGCCACGCGCCTGAAGCTGCCATCCGATCGCCATTCCCAGACTGCACCAACTTAGAACCCAGAACCACTCTAATTTCTCTGGCAGTCCAGAGAGTGGAGACCGTCCTGAGATCGCGCTACTAATCAACTGAGCCGCCAGATTTGCATGAATTTCCATGCCAAACCAAGCTTCTTTCGGCTGCATCGAGTAAGGAACAAAAAAGCGATCGCTACTCATACTTTCTGCGGTTGAGCCAATCAGAACAATACGATCTCGCATCAAACCAGTTGGAATTCGATTCGCCAACACATTACTAATGGAGATGCGCGGAATGTTCTGTTGGACTCTGAGATAGTTCGATAGAATCTGAAATCCGCCTACATCTGCTCGAACATATCCACCTACATTAGATGCAATCGGTCGATAGATTGCTTTTCCTAGTCGAACCTCTCCAGTGGTCGATCGCTGAGGTTGAACCCCTTTCGTTGCAAGATAAAACAAGGCTAACCGAGTGCCTAAAGCTAGCCTTGTTCTGCCATTTCGCTGAGTTGAGATCAAGGCTCGTCGAATCTTGCCATCCGCATCTAGTACCAAGTCACTGTTGCCCACCTGATCGCGATCGCGCAAAATCGGCGGCGGTTCAACGGAATCTCCCTGTGCATCTCCTACCGCCTTCGCAATCCCGATCAAATTCGGAGTCGAAGCAAAGGTCTGCAACAGTTTCTCATGTCCTGGTTCAACCGGAAGATCACGATAGAGATCTAACCCAATTACGGTTGGACGTTGACGCTTGATGGTTTCAATGGCGATCGATAACGTTTGATCGGACACAGGAAACCTTTGAAGCTGTGTTAAATCTGCTTCTGAAATCGTGACAAACACGATCGGCACTTCAACTTTTTCCGGTGGGCGCAGTCGAAACCATTGATCGAGCATTGCCCACTCTAGTAATTGAAAAGCTCCCGTCCACTGTAGTCCAATCGTTGCTCCCGATATGCCCACTGCGATCGCGCCTAACTTAGAGCATTGCAGCAAGCTTGGGAGTCGCATCGATCGCTTGAATATCATCGATTCACAATTTTTTGAGTGTGTGGGTTGTCAATTCTTCCTAATCCAGCCGCTTCGAGCGTTGCAGACCATAGCTTAATCCCAGATTCAGAACCAGCCTGTTTTGAATTGATCATCAACGAGATCGCATCATACCAGAATTGCGATCGAGCATAGAGCGTTGCACGATCGGAATCTGTTGTTGCAAGGTTTAGCTTTTGTTGGAGAGAATGAGGCGAAGCTTGGCGCTGTATCCATCCTCCAGCAACCCAATCTTCCGTTCGTCGCTTTGGATTACAAACGAGAGCAACTGTCCAATTGTATGACTGATTGAGGTTCAAAGCAGGAGCAGATTCAGGCAAGGTAATTTTCACGAATCCCTTTTTATTCGCAACATCGATTCGGGTTTGATAGATCCCTTTGCGTTGTCGATCGAACAAACTAAATTCCAGTGTGTTTGCACGAGTCGCAGGAAGATAAACCCAAAAGGTTGGACGCGCTTGCAGGGTGAGACCAAGATAGCTTTTGGGCGCTAGCACTGTGAGTTGATCGAGCGTGTTAGATAGAACACAGGTCGATCGTATCGGACGAGAAGCGCCTCCAGCCGTACTTCCAGGCTCTCCTTGACCAGGTGGTGGCTCAAAAGCGCTCGCAAATGATGTTTTAACATGACCCAAGAGTGCCAAGGCAATCAGGAAAGTCGTCGTGAGGGCTGTGGATAAATTCATGGGACAATCTCCGTTTAGAAGCTTAATGATTTGTGTGGACACAATGTGATTCGTTATTACCGAGATCCTTCGACCCTTAAATCCCCCATTCTGGGAGACTTTGAAGGACAAGACTCATCCTGAAACACTAAACTTTCTTAGTTTTCAAAGTTCCCCAAACTTGAGGGATTTAGAGGGCACAATCCGACCAAAGCAATCTGCCACACCCTAGAAATCAAGACAATGTTCATAACCAATTGCCAATCAGTGTAAACGCCGCCCAATAATAGGGATGACTAAATTCCGGTGTCTTGAGCAGTGCGAGTTGAGCTTGGCGAACCGCTTCTGCTCGCGGTAACTGTTTACGAATCAAGCCTTGATAAAACTGAGTGACAAAGCTCGCAGTCGATCGATCATTCACCATCCACAGCGATGCTAAGGTACTTCGCGCCCCCGATCGAATGGCGACCCCGGCAATTCCCAAAGCGGCTCGATCGTCCCCTTCAGCGGTTTGACAGGCACTGAGTACGAGTAACTCGATCGGAGTTGAGTCAGAAACATCGCGCTGGGTGAGCAGCGATCGTAGATCTTCAATGCTTAATCGTCCGTTCCAAGTTTGAATAAAGGTCTCTTCAGAAGACGAGCTAAACTGTCCATGTGTTGCAAGATGTACAATCAAAAATGGATTTGTTTTTAGCTGTTTCTGCAATGCCTCATTTGTAAAGGCTTTGTTTTCTAGCACTGTTGCACTCACTTGATTTGCAATTTGCACCACCTCCTGCTGTACTCCTGGTAAGGCGACTGCTCCCTGATTTGCTTCACTCAGCCCGGCGACTAATGCCTTTAAGTTCTTTCTGGGCAAGGGTCGCGGACTAAATAACTCTAAGCTTGGTGTCACTGCGATCGCATATTGTTCGATCAAATACTGCTGTCCGGTGTGCAATGCTGCGATCGGAACATTTCTAAGTGAACCATCTAGCACAAAGACTAATGTTTTAATTGATTTCAGATCGGTTGCAACAGGTTGGATCAACCAGCGGTAGAGTTCTTGAGCGATCGGCAATCGTTCCGCTTCAAAAGAAGTCGATCGCATTGATTGAATCATTCGATCAATACCTGCTTCAATTTCACCACGCGGTAAAACGGTTGCATAATGTTTGAGAGACTGATTTGGTAAAGAAACAATCACTTCTAATCGATCGTTCAAAATGATCGGGTAAAAGATGGCTGCGGTACGATCGACTTGATCAATCTGACGTGCGATCGCGGTTAAACAAGCCTCACGAAAAAAGTTGTTCAACTCTTCAAGTTGCAGTGATTCGATCACTTGTCTTGCTTGGATTAAATTTGCCTCAGTTCCTTGCTGGATTAGCAAATCAACGAATTCACGATACACAGGTTCAACTTGCTCCCGAAACGAGAACTGAACATCCGACGCGATCGAGACTAAATCATTTCGCAAGCTTTGAAGTGTTTTCACCGCATCAGAATACGAGATCGTTGCTTTCTGCCGATTTCCCAACTTGTTCCATAATCTGCCTGCTTGCCATTGCCATTGATACAAGATATCTGATGCTTGAATTTGTTGAGCGATCAAGGATGCCTTTTCTGTTAGTTGTTGAGCGTCTTGCCATTGTTGCGATCGTTCATAAAGTCCCGCTAGTCGTCCAGTTGCGTAAGATTCGGCTCTTAGATTTTTCAGAGATTGAGCCTGTTGAATTGCGATTGCTAATTGTTCCGCTGCGGATTGAGTAGAAGAGAGCTTGGATAAACAGTCAGCGAGTTCAATTCGAGCATAAATCGCTTTGGAATTGAGTGGCAGCGTTTCGAGATGCGATCGCATCTCAGCCAGTAACTTTTCTGCTTCAGATTGTCGCTCTAAGCGCATCAACACCTTCAATTGTTGTAGCTGGGCGGGAAACTGAACTTCACTAGACTGTTTTGCAGCTTGTTGAAATTGAGCTAAAGCAGGCTCTAATTGTTGCTGTGCTAGGAGTGTATTACCTAACTGAAAACGTGCTGCTTGAATATCTGATCGTTCCGTACTCATTGCAAGACTTTGTTCAAGAACGGTTTGAGACTGCCTGAACTCTCCAATTAATCTCAAAACATTTCCTAATGTCAGTAAACCATTCGCTTTTAAGGTTGAATTGGAGTGTTGTAGAAGTGGAGATTGGATCTCTAGCAACAATGCTTTTGCGCGACGAAATGCACCGAGAGATTGAAGCGCTTTTGCTTGATTCAACTGGGTTCCTAAAGCTTCAGTTTGTCGATCGAGCTTTCGATAAAGCTTTTCCGCTTGCTCCCAAGATTGCAAAGCACTTTCTGCATTGCCTTGTTCTAGAAAGTGTTGAGCTTGAGCATCAAAACTCTGAGCTTCTGAGAGTGAAGCAAACGTCGATCGACTGATCCCCAGAACAATCAAACATCCCAACAGAAAACACAATAAAAATCGCTTCACGGTCTTTCTCCTGCACAGGTTGGGGTCGTCGCTTGTACAGGTGTTCCCGCAACCAAAGCTACTGTCCCATCTGCATTTCTAACCCAATGGGTTGCTTCAACAATTTCACTAGACATCTGTGCAGTAGAAGCAACTCCAGTTCCCGAATTTCTCCAAACTGCCGTTGAATTGAGCGCTTCAGTTGGATCAGGCGGGAGTCCTCCTTTTCCAGTCACCACAAAGCTATTTGCTCTCGATCGAGGAGAACAAGTCTGAGCAATCTGATTCGAGGTATCCACCAGTTGCGGAACTTCTTGCACTCGTTGATCGGGTTCAGGCTGTAAAGTCGTTAGCTTCACAGTGCCATCAATGCCATATTGAGAACTTGCAGTGATATTGCTCAATTCATTCGGAGTAGATTCAGGTGCAATGCCAAAAATGCCTTGTGTTCTGATTGCAATATTGCCGCCTCGTCCTTGATTCGCGTTGGCTGTAATGTCACTGTTCTCGTTCGGAATCGCCAAGATAAACCCATTTGCCGTGATGTCAATGTTCCCCCCGTTTCCGCTACCGTTTGCAGTCGTAGAAATTTGGCTATTCCGACGTAGCGTTAATCGGTTCTGGACACTGAGGGAAATGTCTCCACCTTCTCCGCTTTCGGTTTTTGCAACAATGTTTCCTCGATCGAGCAATACAGTTCCAGCATCAATCCGCAGCCGTCCCCCATCTCCGGTTCCCTGACTATCGACCGACACTCTACCATCATCGGAAATTCTGAGATCACGAGTTGCGATCGCAATAGTTCCTCCCTCACCACTCGACTCTGGTAAGGTGCTACCAAAGATACCACTCACAGACTGACTTCCTCTCCGATATTTGCCATAAAAATCAATCTCTCCGTCAAAGAATGTTTGCAACCGACTTAGATAAAACGGATCATGACCTGCAATTTGCAGTTGATTGGTATTCACTTGAATTGTTCCTGCTGCACCTGCGGCTGTCGTTGAAACACTCAATTTTCCACCATTTAAGAGGTTGAGTTGATTGGTATTAATCTGAATTACGCCACCTTGACCATTGCTACGAGTGGTAATCGCATCAATCTCTGCACCTTCGCGAACTGTAAGCGATCGAGCATTGACTGTAATGTTTCCACCTCTCGCACTGGTATTAGTGCTACTAAAAATGCCGCTTGGAGTGCCACCAACAAACGGAGGCGCAGTAGTCGAAACATCCTGACCAAAAGCGTAAGGGGATGGAGATCTGAGCAATGATACCGGATAGCGAGTCAGACTTACCCCTTCGATAGTCAAGGTATCTGCATTCACAAAGACATCTCCAGCAGCACCCAATCCGGATGTTAGGGTATTAATCTGAGCGCCATTCACTAAGCGAATGGAAGGCGCAGTAATGGTAATATCTCGCCCTGCTCCAAGTGCGACAGGCTGAATTGCAGAAGCAATATCTGAATTGTTCAGCGCGATCGACTCTTGTGCAGTGATGCGAACAGTATTGGCGCTCCCTTGTCCCGCTAAACTTGCCGCGATCGCAGATTGTTGCAGAAAGATTGATCGCGCATCAATCTCGATCGCGCCTGCATTGCCCATTCCATTGGCAAAAATCTGACTACTAATCGAACTCGTATCTAGCGTAATGTCACCCTGAACATTCAAGTCAATGTTGCCGCCGTTTCCTTTTGCCAAGAGGTCGATCGGGAAACTGTAATTATTTGTGTCTCCGACTCCCGATGAGATTTCGCCTCGATTTCGCATCGTGATGGAACCTGCATTGATCGTAATGTTGCCTTTTGCACCCAGCGCTTCGACGGGGAAACCTCCGGGCTTCACTTGTGTTGTAATTGGTGCATACCAAGTTGCTCCACCATCCAGCAATAAGTTCTCTCGAAGATTGATGGTAATGTTGCCAGATTCCCCGATCGATTGAGACAACATTCCGGTTTCAATCCCTGAACCAAACAAACTGAGAGAATTTGCATCAATGGTGATGTCTCCTGCGTTGCCTTGTCCTTGACTAAACGCATAAAGTCCTGGAGCAGTAAAACGTCCTGGGTTCCTTTGCCAAATAATGCTATTTCCAGCCGTTACTGCTAACTGTCCTGCATTACCGACACTATTCCTTTCAACAATGCTAGAAGCTACACTATCTTTTGCAATGATATCTCGTCTTGCATTCAGTCGAATGTTTCCCGCATCTCCAAACCCTGGATAAAAGGGACTGCTACCAAAGTTAAGTTGTCTCAATCCATATCTATGAGTAACCGCCAGACTATTCAACCCAGTCGAACTTGATAAAGCGGTTTGATCCAGAAAAATCGAGTTCCCAGCCTCGATCGTAATCTCTCCAGCCCTGCCACCAGAACCAAAGATAATACTAGAAATCACATCGCCTTGATTGATCCGGATATCTTGTCCAGCCCTTAAACGAATTGCTCCCGCAGTTCCTCCACCAAATTTTGCACTAAACAATGTTCCGTTATCGAGAAAGATGCTACCCGCCTGACTGGTAAGCTGAATCTCTCCACTGCTGTTACCCAGAAATCCACCAGAAGTTCCAATGTTCTGAACTTTAATATCTCTCGCTGCACTCAGTGTGACTGGACTGCCATTTCTACCAGAGAAATCTACAAACGCATTGAAACTTCCCTTGCTTGCATCGATCGAGCCATTCAAACTATCAATCTGAATCCTGCCTGCATTGCCAAATCCACCAACGGCATCAATTCCCCCGATCGTAATATCGCCTTGTGCGGTGAGTTGAACATTCCCGCCCGACTCTTGCCCACTGGTTCCAATGCCTTGAGGAAGATTCAGTGTTCCACCAGCCTT
>JADEXW010000671.1 GCA_015206935.1 Pseudanabaenaceae cyanobacterium LEGE 13415
CTACTGTTTATACACATCTCTTTCTCACTGCGTTTCAGTCGTCTTCAGCCCCCTAAATCCCCCAAAATTGGGGGACTTTGAAGCTGGAGTCTTACCTCTTAGTCCCCCAGAATTGGGGGATTTAGGGGGCATTAGCCGATTTAACCGTAGCGAAAAGACTTATGTATACACGGTAGGAGTTGGGGGCTGGGGGGCAATCTCGAAGTGTCTTAACTGGAATGGATACCTCTATAAAAATCAAACCGATCGCAAAATTTTAGGCAGATTTAGGCTTAAACAATCCGCCCAGTTTTGCACCTACAGACGCGATCGCACTTTGCATCATATTAGGTACGCCCGGTTTCGGACGAACCGCCAATTTAATTTCCTCGTCCTTAAATTCCTTCAATCGATACCCGTATTCCAAATTGTCTCGCTCTTGTCGCAATCTCGGAAATAACCGAAACGCGCCCTTAAGCAATTCTTCTTCATTGGCAAAGATCGCGGCATCGATTTGATTCGATCGTTTTACCGCGATCGCACCAATTGGAAACCATTGAAGCTGTTTCTTGCCCTGGACTCGGAGATAAATTTCATACTCCGGTAATCCTTGCGATTTGAAATCATCGAACTGTTGAGAAGCTTGTACCCGCTTCTCGGTTCCAGTCGATTTTTTCTTCTCTTTGTGAACCTTCTTACCGAATCCAGGAGAGCTTGTCATAGTTGCAATTACAAAATGTCCGATTACAAAAGTTTACAACATTCTCAGACTGCCCCTAATAAACTCGCCATCAATGCCTTTTGAGCGTGCATTCGATTTTCAGCCTGATCCCAAACTTTCGATCGCGCTCCTTCGATCACTTCGTGCGTAATTTCTTCGCCTCGATGTGCGGGAAGACAATGAAGCACGATCGCATCTTTCTCTGCATAGCTCATCAACTCATCATTCACTTGATAGGGCTGGAAAATCGGAATACGACTTTGGGCTAAATCTTCCTGTCCCATACTCGCCCACACATCGGTGTAAACAACATGCGTTCCTTTTGTCGCAGCGATCGGATCTTCAGTCAGCAAGACTTCGGATTTTCCATTTGCAATCTTTTGAGTCAGTTCAACGATCGAGGAATCCGGTTTGTAATCTGCTGGAGTCGCAATCCGAACATTCATTCCCACTAATGCACATCCAATCATCAGGGAGTGCGCCACATTGTTTCCGTCGCCCACATAAGTCAGCGTCAAACCCGACAGCGTAGAGAACGTTTCTTGAATCGTTTGTAAGTCTGCAAGAATTTGACAAGGATGTTCTAGATCCGTCAGCGCATTGATTACGGGAATTTCCATCTGATTCGCAAAGGTTTCGAGATCAGACTGCTCAAAGGTACGGATGGCGAGAATATCGAGATATCGATCGAGAACTCTTGCCGTATCTGCGATCGGTTCTCCGCGACTCACTTGAGTTGCATTCAACGGCAGATCAAGCACCTGTCCGCCCAAGTGATACATCGCAGATGAGAAGCTCACACGAGTACGAGTCGAGGCTTTATAGAACAACAATCCCAGCACAGGCGCGTGACCATTTACGATCGGGCGTGGACTGATCTTTCCGGTTTTCAGTTGTGCCGCGATGCCCAACAGTTCCATCACTTCATCTGTACTGAGATCTGACAATTTCAATAAGTCCCGTCCCTTGAGTGATCCCATCTGATGCCTCTCCTCAAAAAATAAAAATCGCTCCCTACTTCAGCGTAAAGGAGCGTTCTGTTACCCAGAGTAGCAAATCTATCCGATCGAGCAAAATAGACTTAAGCCGACTTTAGGTACACGAGTAATTTCTGCCATTCTGCCAACATTGCCGGATTCGAGGGTTGACCCCGCACCATCATCACGACTCCATCTTCGACCTGTTGCACACCGTATTGATTTTCATTGATTAACTTCTCCATCACAGGCAGGGTTCGGAACAGTTCAGCACGACTATCTTTGAAGGCTCGACTGTACTCTTTGAGATTCCAGAGATCTGCGATCGCATAGTCAATTTGAACAATCTGCTTTTGCTCGTTGTAAATTTCTAGTACTGGCAAGCGAACAATGATCCGCCGCGTTGAAAGATGCGGAATCAAATATGTGGTGGTACTCACACTCACTGCTTTCGGAACAGTGCGAATCACGTTGTTAATGTGTGCTGCATGTTCCCATTGTCGCGGTAATGGAACATAGACCAAAGGACGCACCGAATCGGGAATGATGAACGAAAAAGCGCGATTCGGATTGGCACTTAGCATAAAAATCAAAGACAATCCGATGCACACTTTCCACCAGCGTCGAAACTTCGGTGTGAAGAATTGCGGATGCCGTTCCCACCACAGAATTGCGCCATAAAACATTCCTGGAACAACCGTCACAGCATAGCGTAACCAGACGGTGAGGGCAGTTTGTCCCGCCTGAGCAAAAATTACAAACAATGGGAATCCAGCAATGATCCAAGCGGCTCCCGATAGTGCAGGCACAAATGCAAGTGCGACCCAATGACCTGCAAGATAGTTAATGCGTCTATCGATCGGTAAAAATAGATATTCTGCCAGTCGAATCGGATTCGTAATCATTCCCCACAGAACTTGTAGTGTCGTAGGTTCATCGGTATCCACAAATTGCCGAAATCGATTGGCTAGATACAATCGTGAGACATCTGGCGAAAATTGAGGCTGAATCACGTTTGTAACGAATGCCACATAGCTAAAACTAATCAAGCAAAGTGCAAGTCCGACCCAAGGATGCCGCCGATTAATCAATAGATAAACTCCGACACCAAATAGAATGATGCCGATTTCCTGTCGAACACCTAGCACAAGCGCAACACCGATCCAAAACCAAATCCATTTTTTCTTTTCCAGTGCTAGTAATGTTCCGAATGCAAACAGCGGAATTTGACAATGCTCATAAAAGTTTGCAACGGTTGAACCGATGACTGGAATGGCACTGTAATAACTACCTGTAATCCAAACCGATAATTGTGGCGATAGTCGCTGTCGTGCAAGTGCAAA
>JADEXW010000672.1 GCA_015206935.1 Pseudanabaenaceae cyanobacterium LEGE 13415
GACATAGGACTTTTTCAGGCAATGATCGTTCGCTTTCAGAGTGCCCAGATGAAACAATGAATTGACTCAGTGTTTTTGCAAATTGAAAGATGATCCCAATCAGTCGTGCTGCTCATTTGAATTCAATCCGCTTGATCGCCACCGATATGGATGGAACTTTGACGATCGACGAAAAATTCACGCCCCAGTTATTGCAGGCGTTTGATCGATTAAATCAAGCCAGAATTCCAGTGCTAATCGTTACTGGAAGATCCGCAGGTTGGGTAAGTGGATTAGTCAATTACTTACCGATCGTCGGTGCGATCGCAGAAAATGGCGGACTGTTCTATCAAGGTGAAACCCAAGAGTTATTAGTACCGATCGAGGATGTGAAACTGCATCGTCAGAAATTGGCGGAAATGTTTTTAGAACTGCGATCGTCTTTTCCTCAAATTCAAGAATCACACGACAATGCTTTCCGGTTAACGGATTGGACTTTTGACGTTTTTGGACTCAGTGTAGAAGCTCTTGAACAAATGAATTTGCTCTGTCAAAGAAACAATTTTGGGTTCACTTATAGCAATGTTCAATGCCATATCAAATTAGTCGAGCAAAACAAAGCAAAAGGACTGTTGAAAGTTTTAGAAAAACACTTTTCGCCGTACAAATTAGAGCAAATTGCAACCGTTGGAGACAGCCCGAATGATGAGAGTTTGTTCGAGAAATTTCCGATGTCGATCGGGGTTGCAAACATTCAGCATTATCAAACTCAACTGCAACATTTACCCACTTACATCACAACCCAATCCGAAGGTCTAGGATTTTGTGAATTCGTAGACGCGATAATCTAGGAAAGGCAAGATAGGAATCAGTTATGGAAACTTCGACCCCAACAGCGGCGCGTATCCGCAATTTTTTGATTGTTCTCGCTGCGATCGCGCTATCGGTAGCAATGGCGCTTGGACTTCGCACTCAAACCACAGGCGTTTCTCTCAATGAAATGTCCGCTGCTTCAACTCCACTAGAAGTTGCACTCACCAATGGCAAACCTACCCTAATGGAGTTTTATGCCAACTGGTGTACTAGCTGTCAGGCAATGGCTCCAGAATTGAAATCGCTCAAAGATAGTTACGGCGATCGTATTAATTTCGTCATGCTCAATGTGGATAACGAAAAATGGCTGCCTGAAATCTTGCACTATCGCGTCGATGGCATTCCTCACTTTGTGTACATGGATCAGAAAGGAACTGCGATCGCACAAGCGATCGGAGAACAGCCGAAATCGATCGTCGAAGAGAACCTGATCGCGTTATCAGATGGCTCCGAACTACCTCATGCTCAGAGTATCGGACAAACTTCAGCGTTTTCGACTCCAGTTGGTACGAAAGCAAATGATCCGCGTGGTCATGGAAGCCAAGTCGTTGAGAAATCCTAAGCTCGGAGTTTGAGACTACCAATTCACCGTTGCCCGTTCATGTAAGACTCTTCCATAAACGGCTTCGGTTTGTTGTGCCAACTTAAACCAGTCAAAGCGGCGTGACAGATCCTCATAGGCATTGTTGACCAACGATCGAGCAAAATCTGGACGCTTCAACACTTCCAAAATTCCCCAAGCGATCGACTCTGGATTATTCACCCAAGTTACAATCCCAGTTCTGCCATGTCGCACGACTTCGGGAAATCCACCCGCATCAGAAACCACGACCGGAACTTTTGCGGCAAAGCTTTCCAGTGCAACAATTCCGAACGGTTCATACAAACTCGGAAAAACCGCACAATCCGCGATCGTTTGAAAGCGATCGAGATCTCGATCGGGCATAAATCCCGCAAAGTAACATCGATCCCAAATTCCTAGATCGCGTGCCTGCTGTTTGAGATGTTCAGTATGTCCGCCCCCAATCACTACGAATTTCACTCGCTGATTCATCTCTTGCAGGATTTTTGGAGCCGCTTGAATCAGAACTGCAACCCCTTTTTCGTGCGTCATTCTGCCCACGTAGTACACGATCTTTTCGTTATCGAGCGCAAACCGTCTGCGAAACGCCCAATAGTCAAACTCTGGATCAAGCTGCTTTTTCTCACGCCGAATCCCGTTATAAACTACGTCAATCTTGTCCCACGGTGTATTTAGCGTTTGCTCCAATTCCCGCCGCATGAAATTTGTACAAACAATCACGCGCCAAGCTTCGTGCGTTAAAAGCCGCTCTTTACTGTGAATATATTCATGAGTGGGATTAAAAATTCCGCCATGTCGCCCGTGTTCAGTTGCGTGAATCGTTGCCACCAAAGGCACTTTGAAATGATGTTTCAGCGCGATCGCGGCATCTCCTACCAGCCAATCATGCGCGTGAATCACATCAAACCCACCTTCTTCCAGCATCAACTTCCCGCCATGCTGTCCCATGCTGTCATTCATCGCGCAGACCCACTGGAAAAAATCCTCATGTTTCGGCACTGCCACCCGATGAACTTCGACCCCATCCACGACTTCATAATGAGGAGCCTGTCCAAATTCCACTGTAATCAATTGAATCTGATGCCCTAATTTGACCAGCTCCGGATAAAGCTCCCCCACATGGCGAGCAATGCCCCCCACAATCCGAGGTGGAAATTCCCAAGTCAGCACCAAAATCTTCATCGCTCTCAACGCCCTTCTACCATGCGGTATGTTTCACTGTACTCGCTTTACGTCCTTTCATTCACCCCTGTCTAAAGTTGTGAAATTGAACTGATTTTTTATCTTAATTTGAAATCTGTAGAATTTAGTGCTACAAAACAGACTCCGTGTGATACAAGGATGACGCAAATCTAAATCTCCCCAGAATTGTTATCAATAAAGGACAAACTGGGCGTGTTCTATTCTGGTTCTGCTTTAACAAAGGTTTAATCAAAGTGTTCTTGGACACCCAAACTAGGGCAGAATGATGTCGGGGTTATCTATAAATTACGTGCTGCGATGGAGTTGAAAAAGGCGATATGAGCATTGAAAAGATCGTTGATCAAGCCCTTCAAGATGGTTATCTGACACCAGCGATGGAAG
>JADEXW010000673.1 GCA_015206935.1 Pseudanabaenaceae cyanobacterium LEGE 13415
GTCTTCTGTTCAGATGTTAATCCATGAGATGAAGCGAGCCTGAGATAAAATTCATTCTGTCTCGGCGTAACTAGATAATTCACATAAATGTCTAAAGCCAATTGTTTTGAAAGCCTTTCGTACAAATTATCGAGTAACGCGATCGGATCGTCTGCAATGAGCAATTCTCGCGTTGTGTCATACAGCAAATTCAGCTTGTCATTCTGATGCCGTAATGTCTGTTCTGTCGCTTCACGTTGAATCAAATTTCGTCGCAACTGCAAAACCAAAACTTCTAGAAATAACGCGATCGCTAAACATCCCGGCAGCGTCAATCCCACGATCGTATTCAATCGAACTCGTTCCGCGTCTGATCGCTCTTCTAATCGTTGCTTCTCCTCAATTTGCATCGCGTTAATCAAACCGCGAATCTCATTCATGAGAAACCGACCCCGATTGGTTTTCTCAACCGATCGAGCTGCTTCTAATTGATTTCGATCCGCCAATCGAATCGTCTCTTTCAACAACGCCAATCGATCCACCATCAATTGATCAATCTGAGCCAATCGCCTTTGCTGATCTGCATCATCATAAGTCAACTGCCGCAACTGATTCAGCGTCTCATTCACAACCGCGATCGCATCATCATACGGCTGCAAATAGAGTCGATCGTTCGTCAGCAAATAGCCCCGCTGTCCCACTTCCGCATCCTTCAACTGTGACAGCAACGATTCAGTTGTTACCAAAACCTGTTGTGTGTGATTTTGCCAGCGCCTCGCCTCTCGATACCCCAAAAGCGTCGAGTACGACAACATTCCGATCCCAATCAATGCCGCCAGCGAACACCAAACCCCGATCGTGGCATTGCGAGAAAACGATCGCTTCATGGGACGCTCTAAATCAACCGTAGGATAGATCCTAGACTCCTTCTCTCGCAATCAGCTCTACATAACGGTAGATCTTTTCTATGCTGAGTAAAGATATTACAAAATGTTGCAGATTAACTGAGAAGGTGATCACGATGCCGCACAATAATTTCGGAAGGTTGCTAAGTCAAACCCCCAGAGCAAGCGAGTACAGAGCAAGCAAGTTCCGGGCGCAACGACTTACTAAGCCATTTGGGGAACTCCCGCTTTTAAACACACTCGGTTACATTTCCTTGGAGGAATCCATCAATGAGTATTGTCACGAAATCAATCGTGAATGCTGACGCTGAGGCACGCTATCTCAGCCCTGGCGAACTGGATCGGATCAAGAGCTTCGTCACCACTGGCGAAAAGCGTCTGCGGATTGCTCAAACCTTGACCGACTCGCGTGAGCGCATCGTCAAGCAAGCAGGCGACCAACTCTTCCAAAAACGTCCCGATGTTGTTTCTCCTGGTGGAAACGCATACGGCGAAGAAATGACCGCTACTTGCCTGCGTGATTTGGACTACTACCTGCGCCTCGTAACCTACGGAATCGTTGCAGGCGATGTCACCCCGATCGAAGAAATCGGAATCGTTGGCGTTCGCGAAATGTACAACTCCTTGGGAACCCCGATTCCTGCCGTTGCAGAAGGCATCCGCGCAATGAAGAACGTTGCAGCATCGTTGCTCTCGTCTGATGATGCGGCTGAAGCAGGCGCATACTTCGACTACGTAATCGGTGCAATGCAGTAATTGCTGCTTGATCGATTTCCTCCTTTATTTATTAAGACCACGCGACTTACGGAACTTTAATCATGCAAGACGCAATTACCTCGGTAATCAACACTTCTGACGTTCAAGGTAAGTACCTTGATGGTTCAGCGCTCGAAAAGCTCAAAGGCTATTTTGCAACTGGCGAACTGCGCGTTCGTGCAGCAACCACCATCTCTGCTAACGCAGCAGCGATCGTCAAAGAAGCAGTTGCGAAGTCCTTGTTGTACTCGGACATCACCCGTCCCGGTGGAAATATGTACACCACCCGTCGTTATGCTGCTTGCATCCGCGACTTGGATTACTACCTCCGCTATGCAACCTATGCAATGTTAGCTGGAGATCCTTCGATCCTCGATGAGCGCGTTCTCAACGGATTGAAAGAAACCTACAACAGCTTGGGTGTACCCATTGCAGCAACCGTTCAATCGATCCAAGCGATGAAAGAAGTCACCGCTGGATTAGTTGGCGCTGACGCTGGAAAAGAAATGGGCGTTTACTTCGACTACATCAGCTCTGGTTTGAGCTAAGAGATCGATCAGGGGTGAGGGTTCCCTTCATTCTCTAGCGTTCTCGACTGGTTTGGAAGTCTGGAGTGAGTATTAAGTGGTTGAGGCTTCTATGCAGCTTTTGCGATTTAATATTGACTCTTGGCTTCCAACCTTTTAAACGAGGTTTGTTTTATTCGGTTTGCTCCGTTTCGATTTGTTAAGCCGCTATTATTTAGCTGAATCGGAAGCGCGATCGACTTTTTGAGATTTTTCTAAACTCGACTCGCTAGACACTTTGCGTTGTGTCGGCTTTCTTCATCCTTTAGGAGAGATTCCAAAATGAGAATGTTCAAGATCACCGCTTGTGTGCCGAGCCAAACTCGGATTCGGACACAACGCGAATTGCAAAACACCTTCTTTACGAAGCTAGTTCCTTACGAAAACTGGTTCAAAGAGCAGCAACGCATCCAAAAAATGGGTGGAAAGATTGTGAAAGTTGAACTCGCAACGGGCAAACAAGGCATGAATACTGGTTTGGCGTAAGCAAGTTCGCAAGGTTTGCTAACTCTGAGCATTAGCAGGAGGTTTTAGACCTCCTTTTTTATTGGTTGATCAGTTAGGTGATGCTTCGGTAACTTTATGCAGTTTGAATGGGATGAGGTCAAAGCAGCACGGAATTTATCGAAACATGGAGTTTCGTTTGAAGAAGCAGAAACTATTTTTGATGATCCTCTTTATGTTGACTTTTATGATCCAGACCACTCTGAAAGCGAAGATAGATATCTTATTATTGGGCAGTCGAATCGAGAACGATTGTTAATTGCTTCGTATACTGAAAGAGAAGGGTCAATTCGCATAATCAGTG
>JADEXW010000674.1 GCA_015206935.1 Pseudanabaenaceae cyanobacterium LEGE 13415
GATCAGATTTGTTGTATTGATTGCTTCGATCTGATCCGGTTTGCAAATGAGAAGCTGATCTCTCACTTTGAAAGTTTGGAATGGGCAATGCAATTGTCGGTTGTGCCAATACTATTGTCGGGCAATAACAACGAATTCTTCTACTGGAATTTTGGTACCTGGGGATGGCGAAAGTGGAATGCAGAGCAGTGATGAGATCGGAGCGTATCAAGTACGCTTGGATGTGACTGACAGTAAAGGGGGTAAAGCTGAGCAATCTTTCCGAATTCGTGTTCAGCCTGAGTCTGGAAATACTGCTCCCAGTATCGTCACCACTGCAACAACTACAGGTTTTGCGACAACCCGATATGTCTATGATGTTGATGCCAACGATGGTGACAACGATTCATTGACCTATCAGCTTCTTGAAGCTCCACAAGCGATGTTGATTGATCCAGAGACTGGCAAAATCGTTTGGGAAAGTCCTACGGCTGGAACCCATCGCGTGAAGGTACGAATCGATGATCATCGGGGTGGAGCAGATACTCAAACTTATGACTTAGTGATTAGCTCTATTACACCTGGAACAATTCGTGGCACAGTTTACTATGATTTAGATGGCGACGGAAAATGGGATGCAACAAATCCTGGCGATTTAACTCCTGATAGCCGAGTTGTGATTGGTGAAGACTTCAAAGATCAGTATGTTGCTTATGATCTATCCAGACCAACAGGTCTTCCAGGCGGGTTAGGAGGAGTGACTTTTAAACGCAAAGCAGATGGTAGCGTTGATCCCAACACACTGCTTGTAGGAGCTGCGGCACGTAGTTGTGGTGGAGTTATTTTTGAAGTCAAAGTGCAGCGCGGACTGAACGGGCATATCATTGGATTTGATGATGACGATGATCCCGAAACTCCTTATGTCGCGACTTACTATGCGGGCGCTCCTTACATTGATGCTGGTCTGGTTTACACTCCAGATAATACGCTAATCGCTAGTCATTTCTTTGGAACTTTGATGACGTTCGGAACTTCAGTGCGAGGATACGCATCACCAGGCTTTAGTGGATTAGCATATGTACCGGATGGATTGCCAGGTGCTGGAACTTTAAAGGCGACCGGAAAGTATTTAACGAATACCTTTCATACCGTAGACTTTGTGGGTGGCGATGCCAGAAATGGTGTCGCGTCTGCTCCGATCGAAACCGTGGTTGGTGATGGCTCTGGATCATTTATTTATATGCCAACGAGTGTGCCAGGGTTTGAAACTGGCGCTGGATTGTTGCTGACAGAGATGAATGCCAGAGCGATTAACGCCTACGAAGTTGACGGAAATGGCAATCCTATTCCCAGTACACAACGAGCATTTATCAGCAACTATGACGATGCAGCAGGTGCGGTCAAGGACCCGCTAACGGGAGATTTGCTGTTTACGTCGATCGGAAATCTCAACGGCTTCATGATCGTCCGGGCACTGGGCTTACCGAGCGAGAGTGAGCCAGGAATGACAAATTGGCGGGTATCAGCATACGCTGACCAGAACCAGGATGGGCTTCAAGACTCAGACACGCCTGTTGCAAGTACGCTGACCGACGATCGAGGAAACTATTCTTTCACATTAGCGCCAGGAAACTACATCGTCACTCAAACAGTGCCAGAGGGTTGGCGGCAAACAGCACCAGGTACGCCACCGACATACCACTTGCAGTTATCTGCAAACCAGCGAATTCGTGGAATTGACTTTGGCAATACCTCAGATGCGGGCGAGAATGTTGATCCAACCTTTACGAGTACTCCTATCTCTCAGGTACAGACCGGAGAAAAGTTACTGTATAACGCTACAGCAACCGATCTCAACAATGACCAACTAACCTTTGATCTGGTTGTAAAACCTGAAGGAATGGCAGTCTCTTCAAAGGGGATTGTGTCTTGGAGACCTACAGACAAGCAGGTCGGTGAGCATAACGTCATTCTGCGTGTAAGTGATGGAAAAGGTGGAGTTGACCTTCAACCGTTCACCGTTAAAGTTGCACAAGGGAATCGCGCTCCGGTCGTAATCTCACGCATTCCTGAGTATCAACCGCAGGTTGGCAAAGCCTATCGTTATCAAATGGCAGCGATCGATCTAGACCAGGATAATCTTACGTATTCTCTGGTGCAAAATCCATCGAACCGATCGCTCACTCCGACGGGCGTTGCGATCGATCCTCGGACTGGATTGTTAACTTGGACTCCAAGCACGAATCAAGTTGGGGGAGCCTACGTCTGGGGACCTGATCGAGACATGACTCAACCTTGGCAAGTCACCGTCAAAGTGAGTGATGGAAAAGGTGGAGAGACATATCAGCAGTTGAGTTGGGTTGTAGCTCCAGAACAGGTAAACCGAGTACCAAGTATCACCTCGCAGCCTCGAAATAGCGCCCAGATTGGAAGCACCTATCTCTATGAGATTCAGGGGGCTGATTTAGACGGAGATCGCTTAACGTACACGCTTGTGAGCGGTCCGCAGGGTATGACGCTGCAAGGGCAAACATTGTCCTGGTCTCCTACGGCATCACAAACAGGCAGTCATAGCGTTGTAGTGCGAGTCAGCGATGGAAGGCTGACGGATGAGCAGACTTGGACAATTCGAGCCTCGAATACCGTGGTCAACTATGCGCCGATGATTACTTCGGTTCCAACTCAGCTTGTGACCAATGTAAATAAGCCCTACATCTATAATCTAACGGCAAACGACAAAGACAATGATGCAGTCTTTTGGCAGCTAGAGCAGTCGCCGAAGGGAATGTTGATCGATTCTCAGACTGGAGCACTTCGCTGGCAGCCAACCGAGAGTCAGATTGGACTCCATTCTGTATCAGTACGAGCCTCTGATCGCTTTGGCACATATTCAACCCAAACCGGGATATTGTCAAATGTGGTGTACGAGAGAATTAAGCCGCATCTTTTTTCTGATTTAAATGATCGCGTTCTCCCTCACGAATGCCATCTGTAAATTGAACTCCTTCAATCACCTCCGCCAATCGATT
>JADEXW010000675.1 GCA_015206935.1 Pseudanabaenaceae cyanobacterium LEGE 13415
AAGGAGAAGGAAATTGATGCTCTAAATGAGCCAATGTAGTTGACGGGAGACATGCGGTTCGTAACGAAACGGCGACCGTGCAATCGCAGGTGTTCCCAGCAAAATTGGTGGGGGCGGCGCTGAAGGTGCAGGATTCAAAGATTCAAACGCTGATGCAGGATCAGTCGCTGCGATTTGTGAGCGCTTTGGTTGACCTCGCGACGATCTATGCTAAGGCGCTCAAGCGCATTGCGCCAGAGGTGGCGGCAGAGCAACCGATGAGTTGCTTACGCACGATTTGGCTGGCTCGGAGTGAATCGGCACTGCTAGCAGGGGCTGAAGCATTTCAGCAAGCATTTGCAGATGTGCCCAACCCACAGCGGGCGGTGAATTTGATGCGTCAATTGCTGGAGGCGGCAGGACAGATTGAAGCGTGGAAAGATCAACTGCGTGATCCGAAGTTTGTCGATGGATTAATCAATTTGGCGATCGAATACGCTAATCTCAATCCCCGCTATGTCACGCTGTATGTCGAGGAGAGTCAGCAACCCTTTAATGCGTTTCTCAATACCCTCTGGGATGAACGTGTAGACATTCGCCAGGGGGCGCGGGAACTTTATCAATTCTTTGAACCCTTTACCACACCCGAACAACGCTTGCAGGTACTCAAGTTCTCGCGCGACCTCCTCGAAGTGGCACGGAAAGCTGATGCACTCAGAGAAGTGCGGAGCAATGCCAAGGTGTTGAACCATTTATTGGATCTAGGACGCGAGTATGCAGCAATTGACCCATCTGAACCAGCGGAAAAACCGCAACTTTTCTTAGACACGCTGTGGAGAAATAGTAATGTTGCAGAGGGAACAGCCCAGCTAGAGCAATATTTATCAATTGTAGAAGGACCAGCAACGCTGCTGAGTTTCGATCGCAAAGTCCTTTCTGCACTCAGGAAGGTACTCAACATTCAAGAAGACTTACGAGATGTTGCATTCATAACTCAGATACTCAATTGGTCAGGACTATATGCCGCTGCGAAACAGAACACGATTAGCAATGTAAACGTAATCGATCCTGGTGCCTTTTTCCGTTATCTATGGGATGTTACAAGCAGTCAGGCTATTGCTGATGCTGCTGACGCTTTCAACGAATTCATCAGCGACCTTCCTACTCAAACTGTTGATTCTATCTGGGATCTGGATCTGGAGACTGCTGATAGCAGTTTAGCTACAACTGAGAGTGTTCTTGCGTACTTTTCAAAAGATAAGAGCATTAATACATCGCTGCTTCTATACGCTAGATTTCCCCCTTCTCGAAAAGTCCCGCGTATACCAGTATTAATTCCCAGAGGGAGACCACCTGTTGCGCCAGCACTTAAGCTACTGCTTAGGGCAATTGGAGCCGTAGGAGGTGCTATTCTCTCAGTACTAATTGACGATGCACCGCTTGCAGTTACTGAGATATTTAGCAGTGGTAGAAACCTGCAACAGCGCGGGCGTGAGGACAGAAGAAGATGCAAAGCAGGTAACATTTATCCTCGTGCTGGAGGTAGTGCATATGGAAACGCTTACGCTACCCATGTAACAGGTACAATTTTTGATTATGGAGTGTGGGACCATTTCAATAACTACTGCCAATATGATGGGCTAGTTGTTGGAACTTTAAACTTTGTTGCTGAAGCAAAGAGAGGTTATCGAGGAGCAATATATGCTAATAATGGTGCGAAACGTGAAAGCCAACTCAGAAGATGGGATGAACAAAGACAAGAAGGACAAGTTGTTGCCGACCACTGTGGTTTAGTACATGCTTGGTTCTTCAACAATAAGGACATTGCTGAAATAGTAGAGCAAAGATGGATCAACACGCAAACTCTTGTTTACTATGAATATTTTCCTAATGAGCCTAGAAGTGAGGCGGAACCAAACGACTGAACAGGTCATCAAGCAGCGTAATCGCTGCTCATTATTAGAAATGGATTATGAGCCAAAATCAACGCAAACAATACAACTGTAATTCAAAGTGGAAGTTGCGCTCGAAGGGGTAGAAGATGAGAAAGCAATTGCTGTAAGCGCAATTTATTACAATGAGCATCCGACAATGCTTCAGGAATAGAACCGCTAGTTTTAGATAGTGCAAGCAAGAACCTATCTGCAACAATGCTACGATTGCTGTGAGACTTTTGCTCAATTCAAGCAATTCTTTATGCAATTCCCTGAGAGTAAACCGTTTGATTTTTCAGAACTCTACTGTTATGGCTAGTCTTACAACTCAATTAGGATTGCTATGATTAACTTCAAGGAGAATGATTTACGGATGAGACAGGAAAACGAAGATTTTATTAAATCAGTTCTAGGCGAGCAGATTCAGCCGATGATTTTCTCCCTGAAAGACAAGACTTGGCAGGGTTGGAAATATTCGACATTTCAAACGACACCCGCAAGCTACGTTGATGCGCTTGTTGCAGAAGAAGAACGCCCAAGAATAGTTGCATTGCTTAGAAGGTATTGGCGACAGTTTTATGATAGAAACATTCGATTGTGGTCACATTTTGGAGTTGATATCTTTGCAGTACCTGACCTACCTACACTTGAGATTGTCGCATATGAGGAAGTAGGAAAATATAAAGCAAAGTTTCACGGTGTCACAAGCGAGATAGTTTATAACACCCTAATTGAGATTTTTAACGAGTGTCCCTATGAAATTCTGTTTGCAGATGCAGCAGGACTAGAAGCATATTTCATAGATCCTATTAATCGAACCCAAGCTGAGAGATTTCAGGATCTAATTGAAACAATCGCGTCTGATTCTATTAATCTCATGACTCATGAATTATACAAGTCAGAAAGTTTAGATGATTCTGATCCAAGACATCAAAGTGTTGCTATTGATTATTTGCTACAAAATCAAAAATTGCGTTTATATTGGGATTAAACTTACTTATAAGGCTTACTATCATTCTGTTTAGTTTTTAGATTCGTTTAGTAAAAGCATTGCATTTATCAGGCGAAGCAGAATATGAGCAGCAAGTCTTCATT
>JADEXW010000676.1 GCA_015206935.1 Pseudanabaenaceae cyanobacterium LEGE 13415
GGTCTATATACAGCAGGGTCTTATTGCTAAACTTCTCTGCATTGGTCTCAATAAATTCCACGGCATCAAGATTAGTGATCTCAATCCGAGTTCTGAGTGACGCAATTTTTGATTCTAGAAATAAGATCAGACCTGTTAAATCTAGCGTCGATCTTCCATTTTCCCGTTTGTCCCCGCCCGCCTATGACGCCGCCATTCAAAATTCCAGATCGATTTGTTCGATTCAGAAAGAAAAAGGAAAACCCGAGGCTTAGATAATCAGCTTCTTCTGGTCGTCGGAATACATTTTTCTGCCTGTCCCATTCCTCGATGGTCAGCGGGCAATCACGGATCAAGCTACAGAGTTCGTCCGTCGAATTCAAAACGCTGTGCCAAAACGAAAAAACCGGCAAGCTGATGTCGTTAATAGAAACTCGGCGCACTACACCTGTGAGCAGCAACTCCCACGCAACGGCCGCGCCACCTGCATACGGCTCAACGTAGCGGCCATCTGACAAACCATTTGAGCGCACAATTTCCTTCATGAAGCGTGCGAGCTTCCCTTTCCCACCGGGATAGCGAAGCGGGGAGTAGCGGCCAGTTTAAGTAAGCGTTGGATGAGAGTCTGGCATTATGCGCTTCCATAGGCGGCAATGAAGACCGGGACAGAACAATCCCAACCTGCCCGAAGCGCGTCTGCGGTCGGTATCTGGAATTTGTTGTGCACGAACCCGTTGAGCGACTGGATGGACGTGGCAGAGGTCTTCGTGAGAATGTTGTTGCGGAAGCCACGTAGGTCAGCGTTCTTTGAGTTGTCCACTGCCACGATATGCTTCAAGACCTTGTCCGCTTTCTGGGTCAGGTCTAAATCAACCGTCGCTCCATTCCCATTCTTTTCAGTCTTGGGAATCTTGTTCGACTCCATGTAGTCGTTGATCGCCAGTTCGACGAAACTACGAAGCACAAATGCAGCAGAAACGGTAAATCGGTTTGCATCCAAGTCTCCTGCCTCTCTTAGCAGGGTCTCCCCTTTGGTCGAGGCGGGTGCATTAAAAGTATGTCGCCTCGGTGCAAGAGTGGTCCGAGCTTTAGGGCTGCTTTTGGTCTTTTGCTTTGTGGAGGTTTTCGCAGCGGCAGCAGTTGCGGGTCGCTTTTTGATGTCGATGTCTTTGAAGGGACGCGGAGTGCTGGATTTCGTTTTCTGTGGCTGTAGGTCTTTGGGAATTCTGTGGCTGTAGGTCTTTGGGAAGATTCTGAAAGTATCCCTCGATATCCGAAGCCTTATTGAGATCGCGCGAATCTACTATTCCGTCCCGCACATCATCTATAATTCGGCGAAGGACTTTGAGCGCCCACTTGGGTTCTGACCCCAGCATTGGGGTTTTTCCGTCACCACTATTTGAGATCGACATGCCGAGGTGTTTGCGCCCGGGGGCGGACTCGAGCAGGCGTGCAAGATTGCTAGACTTCCGGCTTTCAATCACCGATTTCGTCGATTCCCACTCATCATCTGAGTAGTCGGCGTTGCGTCCAACAAAATCGATGACATCGAGAATGGATTGGTCTCCAGAGAAGCGCTGGATTTCTAGCGGCCCCCATGAAATCCTGCCTTCTCCATCGGCCATCCCGGTGTGCCGCCGATAAATCCACTCGTTCGCGTCTTCCCGATGTTCAAATTTCACACATCGAATTGGCTCAATCGTGGTCCGATCAAACCCTGTTGCAGCTCGAACGAGGGATTTCTTGATGGTATTGGGAACCTCTGTGCCGTCTAAAACATCTGGGTTGTTCAACACCATGAGCGCCGAAAGACGTCGATTGCCTTCTAGCACGACGAAGTCGTCTCCACCCTCTGCCTCTATGACGTAGAGGCTGTCCCCCGGATCAAGACCGTTGTTTTTTATGCTGAGCATTAGGTTGCGAAAATGCGCTTCGTTCAGGTGAACGATAGATTCCAGCGCCGCCGACTGGCTGTTTACTGAGCCGAGTCGCGGATTGTCCTCATCGAGCAATAGTTCATCTACGCTCAGTTCGAGATATTCGACCATTTCTCCCCCACCGCTTTCTCGATCACTCGCGCGACCCATTCTTGGACAGATGTATCCTCCGCCGCCACGACGACCCGTAGGCGTCGGTGAAGCTCCGGGTCCAGTCGAACGTGGACCATGCGCGCAGTTGTGCTGCGCTTCTCGTTGGTGCTGGCGCGCGGCAAGCTGTTATCCCCCCTACCAATGCGACTCCTGTAACATGCTCGCACCAGTAACGAAATCTGCTTCTTACGTCCTACATAGCGGTGCTGGCCACCTCCGCACTGTGGCGGGCCCCTCGGCCAGAGGAGAGTCCGGGCGAAGTCCAACAGCGTCCTCGCTATTCTGGGGTGTCATTTTGGAGGGCTATAGCGTAGGTGTAGTTCTCTGTTTCGTCGGCTTCGGCCCGCCATTTTATCTGTTAAGTCTTTGATTTAATTGAATAAAAATCTATAACAACCTCGCCACCCCTCCTGCCACCCATCCTTCCCAAGTTGGCTATCCGAGTGTCGCATCCAGAAGTGCTGCGCTGATGGGATGTTCCGAGACCGGCGGCAAGACCTTCACCCCCTCGGGGGCCTGCGCTTCGCGGCGATAGCTATGTTCCAGCCAGACCTGATCCAGCGCCATGATGATGTCCGCGTGGTGGGGGTCCAGAGGCTGGCGCATCATGCTCGACCAAGCGGCCAGCGCCTCCAAACTGATCGGGTTGGGACCGTTGGGGCCGTAGCTGCGCTGGCGCGACAGGGCATTGAAGGCTTGCAGCAGGAGCGTTCCCGCCGCAGGCAAAGGCAACCTTGGCGATGAACAGGCGTTCCGAGGGCTTGGCGTTGGCACCGGCGGGCGCATCGTCTAGCACCAAACGGAAGGCGTAGTCATGGATGGTCTTTTCAGCGGCCAGAACGTCGATCTGGCCGGGGTCTGCATAGTCGATGCCGCAGATCACCTCCATCGTGCCAGCGTTCCGGGTGCCTTTCAGGCGCCGGGTTCGAGCCGCGCT
>JADEXW010000134.1 GCA_015206935.1 Pseudanabaenaceae cyanobacterium LEGE 13415
AGCACCACTCGAACCGTTGAAAGTGTTGCGGGAACGGATAGTTTAAAAGTCGTTCCAACTCCAACTTGAGTATTGATAGTAATTTCGCCGCGAACTTGCTGGAGATGAGTCCGAACCACATCCATGCCAACGCCCCGACCGGATAGTTCAGTCACTTGATTGCTCGTACTAAATCCAGGTTCAAAGATCAGAGATAGCAATTCAGTTTCACTCGCCGAGGCTAACAACGAAGGATCAAGTCCGATTTCGGCAGCCCGATCGCGAATTTTGTCGATCGCGATTCCTTGTCCATCATCTTGAATCGTGATCACGGTTCGATTGCCTTGTTGGGCAGCTCGAATTTCGATCAATCCTTCAACCGATTTACCGTGTTCAAGTCGCGTCTGAGGATCTTCAATGCCATGATCAAACGCATTTCGCAATAGATGAAGCAATGGATCTTGGAGAGTTTCGAGGATATTACGATCGAGCAAGACCGTTTCTCCTTCAATCTTCAAACGCACTAGCTTGCCGTACTCGTTACACCACTCTTGCAAGGCACGCGGAAAGCGCTCGACTAATTCTGAAAACGGTCGCATTCTTAGGCGTGTGAAGCCCGATTGTAGCTGTTTGGAGGTTTTATTGAGGTTTCTTGCACTCTGCTCCGTATCATCCAAACTAATGCCCAAATCCTCTGTGACTTCTTGCAATTGAACAATCGTTTCAATCACTTGCTGAGACAGAGAATGAAGTTCAGTGTAGCGATCCATCTCCAGAACATCGAATTCGCTAGATGGTAGTACACTGGCAGGCGATCGACCAGTCATGATCGGTTGAGGCATTGCGACGCGATCGTATAACGTTCTGAGCTTATAGTTCACTTGCTGTAAGGTTTGAAGCCGCTGAGACAGTTGGCGCATCAGATTCCGTAAACGCTTGTGATTGAGATCTAAACCATTACGATCGATAATCAGTTCCCCAAACAAATCTTGAATGCGATTCAATTGACGGACTGAGACCCGAACTGTGGAATGTGAATCTTTTACGATCGCATTGGTCGCAACGATAGTTTGTACGACTTGAGTTGGAACAGTTTGAGTTACTTTGATCGGATCAATCTCGGTTGGAATTTGATCAATCTGTCCAGCGAGAACCAATATCTGAGTGCGCCGCCAAGTCTGCAATGCAGTCTGCGTGACCTCTGATATCAAATGAGGTGGCGCAGTGAGCAGCGATCGTTCGATCGAATCACAAAGCTGAGTGAAATCTTGCAGTTGTAGCATTTCACCGAGTCCGCCCAGTTCTTGAGCAAGCAAGGTCGCTTCGTCTTTCAAACCCGATTGATCCGGAGTTGCCAGGAGTTCCTCTAAATGCTGAAGTGCTTCTTCTACTTCGGTTTCAAACAATAGAGGGATGAGATCTTGATGATGGTCGATCGACAAAACGGAGGCGGCGGTTTCTCCTTGGGGTTCACCAAGCCGTGATCGGAGTTCTGTAAAAATCGGTTCGACTTCTTTACTAATCCAAGTAGGATTGACTGGCTCTCCGAAGCGCTCGAATCCGACAATTTGATATAGACAACTGACTGAGAGAAGTAATAGGTGATTCGTTTCGGAATTCAGGACGATCGGGGAATTCACTTTAAGAACTTTTAGCGCATCTTCTAATTGATGAGCGAGTTCACTCAGAAGCTTGAATCCCATCATTGCAGCTCCACCTTTGAGCGAATGAGCCACTCTCAGTGCAGCATTGATTGTGGGTGCGTGAAGTCCTTGGGACAGTTCTAGAATCGAAGTCTCTAAGCTAGTGATGTATTCTTGTGCTTCGTCTAGAAACTGCCGTCGAATTTCTTGTTCCTTTTCATTTGGCATAGGGATGAAGAGAGTAGAGAATTGATTAAATTCAGTAGACATTCAGGACGATTATTCGTTTACTTTGAATGTTCCAACTGAGTGTTGAAGGTCTTGAGCAATATCGACAGTTTGACGTAGTGAATTTGAAACCTCGATCGACGAATTTGATGTCCGTTCTGCGATTTCCGCAATGTCCTGCATCAAGTTGGTAATCGTATGTGAGGTTTCCACCTGAGATACGGTTGCAACTGAAATCGATTGCACTAATTGATCAATCTGATGAGACACAGCCACAATTTGTTCTAAGCTTTGCTTCGCATTTTCAACAAATTTCGTGCCTTCAACCACCTGTGTCGTCCCTTCTTCCATTGCTTCAACAACATCACTCGTTTCGCGCTGAATGTCTGCCACTAATTGTTCAATTTCATGAGTTGCATCCGCCGCACGAGCCGCCAACGCTGCCACTTCTTCCGCGATCGCTGCAAATCCCTGGCTTTCATCTCCCGCCCTTGCTGCTTCAATTCCCGCATTGATCGCGAGCAAGTTCGTTTGCACCGTAATTTGATTAATCAATGACACCGCTTTAGAAATTTGCTGCGACGATTCTCCCAAGCGTTTCACTTTCTTCGCGGTATCCCCGATCGTGTTTCTCAGCCCTAAAATTTGCTGAACGGTCAGATCCATTGCAATCCCACCACTCTCAGCCGTCATGGATGCGCTGCGGCTAACTTCTGCGGCTTTCTGAGCGCTATCGGCAACTTTCTCGATCGATTGCATCATTTGTTGCACAGAATCCAATGTGGCAGAGGTTTCTTCGGCTTGTTTCAAAGCGTCGTGCGCGAGATCCCGGACTGCATGTTCATGTTTGCCTAACGAGGAATTCACTTGGATTGCAGCTTGCTTCACTTGACCGACTAAATGCTGAAGATTTTCAACAATCGAGTTAAAGAAGTCTGCAACGGTTCCAATCTCACCCGTTGTTACATCTGCTCGAACAGTTAAATCTCCCATTGCTGCTCGTTCAACATGGCGTAATAGTTGCAGCAGTTGAGATTGTAATGTCTCTTGAGTGCGCTGGCGCTCTTCTGCTAATGATTGAATACTATTCACTTGCTGCCGTTGCTCGGTGAGTTTCACTTGCTCTAACGCATTACCTAAATGCACTGCAATTTGTGTGAACAAGTTTACTTCCCACGATTCCCAATAGTGTGCCCCCGTACAATGATGCGCGACTAACAATCCAATTAAATTTCCTTCTACGACCATTGGTGCAATGATGTTTGCTTTCACTTGGAAAGCTTCAAGCTGTCCACGGTAGCAAGGATCAAGATTCGCTTCTTCAATGTTCGCGATCGTTTGGACATGCCCGTTGCGATACTTCTCAAGAAAGCGCTCTGGGAAACACGGATCATTGATTTGAACTCCCAAAGCTGTTGGGAACTCTAAGCCAACGGATTCTGCAACAATTCGACCTTCCCAGTTGTCATCGAAGAGATATACGATCGCACGATCGACATCAATCAGCTTCCGAACTTCATTCACACCCGACTGCATGATCAAGTTCGCATCCAGCGTCTTGCGAATGTTAAATGTGGCATCGTTCAACCGTTGTAAGTTCTGCGAAGTTTGGGTCTGCTCAAAGATCAGCTTTTGTAGCTGTCCTGCCATGTAGTTAATGTTGCTACCCAACAATGCAATTTCATCCTCTCCGATCACTCGCAGTCTTGTATCAAGCTGTCCTTGCCCAATGCGCTGAACTGCTTTTGCGACGGATACAATCCGCCGAGTCAATCGATTGGCTAATTGCATTGCGAGCCAAGCTACTAACACGGCTGCAATGACAGTCATCGCTCCCAACATGAGCAACAAAGTTCTTCTCGCTTGAAACGCATTGTTCGCATTGTTGCCTAACATCAATTGCCAGTTAAGATCCGGCAGATTGTCTAACTTCGTCCAAGGACTGTACGTGAAGATGTACTGATCGCGTCCTTGAGTGATCGATCGCGTATTCATCTGCGCCGCAGATTTCATTTGCGAAAATCCAGGGAACAGAACGAGCGCTTCTTGGTTCAGTCGCTCCGGGCGCGAAGAGAGAATGACCCGATTGGTATTGGGATCAACAATGCTATACTCCCGCCCAATCAATGTGTAGGTCACAAGCTGATCCGATAGTCTTTCAAGCGGCAAGGTTGCCCGAATAATGGCGATCGTTCTTCCGGTTTGACCGTCACGAACAGGAGCCGTCAGATAGACTTGAGTGCCTTTTCCGTCTGCGGTAGCGGTGGGTTGACTCACTCCAGCTTGATTCGCACGGACAGCTTCTCTGAAGTAATCCTGATTGGATTGATTTGAATTTGTGCGATCGCTCGTTTGTAGAACGACATTGCCTTCGAGGTCGAACACTGCAATCTCACTGTATTGCCCATACGATTGAGCAATCTGGCGCAGGGCTACATTTCTTTCTGCTAGCACCTCTGAATTGCGAATCGTTATTTCAGTCAGCATTGGAAAGTTTGCGATCGCTTGAATGTCTGCATAGCGTTGAGCCATGTAGCGACTGATCAAATCACTTAAGCGGGTTGCGGCTAATTGTTGTGCGCTAGTGACTTGTTGAGTAATTGCTTGATTTGCGAAAAAGTAGCTAGCAACGCCCATCGCCGCGATCGGAAGGGTACTGAGAACGACAGCGGCAATTGCCGTTTTTTGGCGTAAACCCAGGCGATCGAGCCAATTTTGAGCAGATTGAGGAGCAGGAGGACGAATCGGATCAGGGGTGCGATGAGCCAGCGGCGTAATGATCCGGTTTGAATTCAATTGATCAACCATGAGTCAGAGAGTATCTTGGAGGAACGTGAACAATTCAGAAGGATTCAGACGGTTGCAAGGTGAGAGACTGCACGATCGCTTCTGCATCTAGGACAAACATCACTTCTTGTTTTTTCAGCACACAGCCGCTGAGATAGTGTGAAAAGTGCCCGTTTGCGTGACTCAGCGAAGGTTGAATTTCTTCGGCTGATAGCCAGGTCGAACCGTAGATTTGATGAACTGCGATCGCGAAGGCAGCGGAACCAATTTGTAGGATGATGAAGTCTTGTGCTGCTAAATGAGCATTGATGCTACCGACTTCTAACAACTGTGCCAGATCGATCGCCCACATAACCTGAGCTTGTCGGTGCATCAATCCCAACACATACGGGGGCATGTCTGGCATTGGGGTAAGCTGTTGCAGCGATCGGGAAACGGCTTCTCTCACATAGTTCATCGGCACAACGACTGGAATTTTTGCGCCCAGGTCAAACTTTAGATAAACCTGTCCTAACTGTTCAGGAATTGATCGCAGCGCGATCGCGGAACTTTTCATGGTGCTAACCTCCCACAGATTGAACCGCTCGAATGATTTGATCACGAGTGAACGGTTTAGTAATGTACACATCGGCTCCTTGTTTCATCCCCCAAATCCGATCGATGTCCTGATTTTTGGAAGTGCAAATAATGATCGGAACATCTTCTGTAATGGGATGGCGTTTTAAGGCGCGGCAGAGTGCAAATCCACTCATCCCAGGCATTACAACGTCTGTGACGACGACATCTGGTTTCTGTTCAGCGACTTTATCGAGTGCCTCTCTAGCACTCACCGCTTCAATCACTACATAACCCCCTTCTTGTAGGTAATAGCTCAGAAGTTCCCGTTCTGAAGGGGTATCTTCAACAATCAAGACTGTATTTATCAGCATTAAATTGAACCTAGTTCAGAGCGTTCAAAGCGCAATCGCGGGAAGATGTTTGGCGAGTGTATTCAGCAGTTCTGTTTGCGTAAATGGCTTGGTTAAATACCCGGATGCACCGACTAACTTTGCTCTTGCTCGATCGATAAATCCAGTGTGTCCGGTTGCCATGATCACAGGGGTTTCTCGAAATCTTGGATGCCGTCGTAACATTGCACAAAGCTCATATCCATCCAAATTTGGCATTCCAACATCGAGTAAAATTACATCCGGTTTATGTCTCATAATTTGCATTAAAGCTTTGAGTGGATCAGAAATCATCACCACTTGAAATTGCTGATCTAAATGCGTCTGAATGGTTTGTAAGGTCGAGGGGCTATCATCAATGCAAACAATCTTACAAGGCTGTGGTTTGACCTCGATCGATCTCTGAACGGGTCGCTCGATCACTGTCGTTGAACCGCCAAACTGCATTTCTCTTGTTGTCGATCGTGCAGGCTGATAGTTCTGAGCTAATAAGGGCAATAGTTCAATTCGACAGAGTTCTGGGTAGGGATCGAACTTGGCGCGTTCAATCACTTCTGACTGTCCTTCACACAGCATCAAGAATCCAGTAAGAACTTCTTGAGCGACTTCTTTGATCAGTTGTTGAGCTTGACTCACCGTTAGATATTGCTGTTCCACTAATCGCAGAATGGCTTGATAATCCGGACTAATTCGACTGTGAGTGGTTTTACGATCGAACAAAGACCGAATCTGCGATCGCATTGCTCCGCCCAACAGTGGAACGTGGTGGCTCAAGCGTCCTAAATGTCGATCGAGCCGCTCAAAGGGAGAAAGCGAACTGGTGGCAAAGGTGATTTCTCCTTCGCTGAAATAGATTAACCAGTCGGCAAGGTTGGTTTCAACTTGGAGGCATCCTGTTAACCGCTGATGCACCAATCGCAGCAGTAAACGATGCGGATGCAGGCTCGGATAAGATTTCACCATAGCGCTCTGTGGGAAGGGTGGATCGATTTCGCCCGGACACGACAAAACGCCCAGAGTTGGGAAGTGCGATCGTGCGCTCAATTTATTGTTGGGCGAATGAGGTAGTGCAGCTCGTTAAAATCCCCTGCGATGTGGACAGCCACTATTGATCGTGCTGATTTTGAACGGTAGGACAATCGATAGATGCTGATTTTACACGGTCTGAGTTATTCAGTAGCTTACTGGTATTTACGGAGAAAGACAAGCTTCTTATGAGAATCTTGAAAATATTACTAGATGGTGAAAAAAGCGCTTTCTTTGAGTTTGTATTCTCTTTGACTTAGATATTGTCGGCTTTTCAGGTGTTTTGCAAGCTCTTTCAGTGTGGAGGAATTACTTTTGATACTAAAATTCTGGATTTTTCTCTCAGTATTTACGTAGAAAATATTATCCGTATAATCACGGTGATGGATTATTAGAACTTCATAAAGTACGGATTTTGAGAAAAGCGCTTCGTTTGGATCGGCTAAAGCCCCCTAAATCCCCCAATGCTGGGGGACTTTGATTCTTGTTCCCCCAAACTTGGGGGTTAGGGGGCTTTCCGAATCTGTCGCACTCAAAAATCAATTTGGTATAAGTCCGATCGATTCAATCTCCTCCAGAAAAAGCGATCGCTCAATTTCCTGAAGCGATCGCACCTTCCCTAAACGACGCTCATCAAATTCGCCTGAAGCTTCAAACAGTTACGACCATTCACCTGTAGCTGATATTCCACCCGATCCATTAATCGATTCAAAATCAGCCATCCGTAGCCGTGTTCCTGCATCGCTTCCGGCGAAGGAGCAAGATACGTCGAAAGGTCAAATCCTTGACCGTGATCCCAAATCTCGATCGCTAAATCTCGACCTCTTAATTCCAACCGTAATATCACAGGCAGATCCGGTTGATTGCGATGAGCATGTCTGACGACATTCGAGTAGGCTTCGACCAGTGCTAATCGTAAGCGGCTCGATTGCCGTGACCAATCCACTTGATCACCAATCTCGATCGCTAAACTATCTAACAACCATCGCTCAACAATGCTCAGAAATCTTAAATCGCTGGGGATATGAAGCTCAGTTCGCATCGGTTACAAAACCTCCAGGGAAAGAATCGTCTGGTCATCTTCTTGAATCGCATTGTGAGCTTGAATTTGAGCCAGAAGCTGTTTGAGATCTAAGCGTTCCCCGGTTTGCCGCAGCAATTTCCAGAGTCCAGTTTGTCGTAACATCGCCCCCGCACTATCGATCGATCGACTCAGCGCTTTATCAGGTTGAACGGTGGCTTCAGTAATTCCATCACTGGTGAGCAAGAAGATTTCACCATCTTTTAAGGTGAGACTTCCTGCGATCGCTTTCCAATCGGGTAGGATTCCCAGCGGAACGCCTCGAACTTTGAGATAAGTCGGTTCACTATCGGCTTCGATCGTCTGTTTTGACCAAACAAGCGGATAGATATGTCCCGCATTTGCGTAAACCAGTTGATTGGTAGACGGAGTGTACCGCGCTAATACCATCGTGATGAAACAGTTCGTACCCATCAAATCATCGGAAAGGATGCTGTTCAAGTTTCGCATGACCTGATCGGGTTCTGGGGGAACTTCCTGTGACAGTTCTCGACGGAGTACAGAGATTGCACTTGCCATAAAGAGCGCTGCTGGAACGCCTTTCCCAGATACATCGCCCACCGCTAACCATAAGTCACCTTGAGGATGGTAGTAGACTTCAAAGAAATCACCACCCACTTCACGCGCGGGATGGCAGCAAGCTTGCACTTTCAGCTTCTCTAAGCTAGGAAGGGTTTGCCGCAGAAGGTTCGTTTGAATCTGACGCGCCACGGCTAATTCTGCTCGAATTTGTTCGGCTTGCTGTTGAGTGCGACGATACAATCTCGCTTGCGAAATCGCGAGAGCGGCTTGCTCTGAAACCACTCCGATCAGATCAATATCTTCGGCTGACCACATGGGCTGCTCGATCGTGCGATGCAATGACAAAATCGCTAACAATTCCTGCTGGTAAGTCAGCGGCAAAACCAAGTGAGGCGGATGATCCGATTTCAACTGAGGCGACCGGTGAAGCAAAACTTGCTGAACTAGCTCCGATTGTCGATCGCAGTCACACTCCGAATGTTCAATCTCATCTGCACAGTAAATTGCAGAGTGCGATCGGAGATGGTCATCTTCGACTGGATGCAACAAACAGCAACTTGCGTCAAACGTGATGCCGATCGTTTCGACGATCGTTTGCAGCATGTTTTGATAATCGAGCGACTCTCGAATTGCTGTCATAATCGCATTCACCGAAGATTCACGGCGAAGGGCACGACGTAAATCTGCGGTTCGCTGCTTCAGAATGCAATAGGTTTCTGCGGCTTGTCTGACGACGACTTCAAGCTGTTGGGGTTTCCAAGGCTTGGTAATGTACTTGAACACTTTGCCTGAATTAATCGCATCGACCAAATCTTCGACATCAGTGTATCCTGTCAGCACAATCCGAATCGTGTCCGGAAACCGTTCTGCGGTGCGGCTGAGAAATTCAGTTCCCAGCATTTCGGGCATTCGTTGGTCTGAGATAATGATCGCGACTTCGCCCTGTTCGTCTAGGACTTTGAGCGCCTCGATCGCGCTTTCTGCCCGAATCACGTCGTAATCTCGACGAAAGGTGCGGTAAAGCAAATCGAGATTATCTGGCTCATCGTCCACGATTAATAGTTTGAGCTTGGGTTTTGATTCCCGCCTCATGCAATTCCTCGGATGCCTTGTAAAGTCTTTATGAAACGTACCCTCAGCATCCGGGAACCTAACAGGAAATCTGTGCGTATTTACCGCAGTGAATCCCAAGCTTGAATAATCGTTTTGAGCGATCGAGGTAATTTCGCTTGTTCGATGTCCGCATATTCCACGCTGCTATTCGGACTGGTTAAACGAACGATGAAGAAATCTGCGGCTCCTGGTGTGGCAGGGAATGTTTGTTGATTAAACGTTTGAAACTGTTCTCGATCGAGAAGTGCTTGGAATTCCCGCACTTTTTCACGGGAAATCCTCCAAGATCGAACCGGGGCATTCTTACCCCCAACAAAGGTGATTTTCTGTTGAACTCTGCCATCCGTAAACAGAATCGTTTCATAAGTTTGTCCTGCGAATCCGCCTGAAGACTGCGATCGAAAGACAACGTTTCGAGGTAAAGTGACCGCACGATCGGCAGATTCCACTCTCATCGATCGACCCTGAGCATCAGTGTGATACGTCCAGGTTTGCTGCCCATGTGCTACCACAACCCGCCAGCCTTCTACCAACTGTTGAGCGCACAATTCATCTGGTGCAGCGAGTTCCAAACAAGCATCTCTCCAGGTTTGCCGTTGAGCTTCCACCACGCGCAAATCTTTTGTGGGAATGCCAACTCGTCGAGATAAATCACGGCGTACCTGCCAATTCAGCGATTTTGGATAAGCATAATCCAGGACTTCTGTGGTCGATCGACTGGGGGCTGCCGATGCCTGTAAGAGCGGGATGCCAGTCATCAGAGACAAAGCACTGATCAGCGCGATCGAGGAAATAAGCTTCAAGGGCAACTGGGAACGCATAAGAGGAACCAATAATTTTCTTTCTATGGTAACGACGAGGTAGATTGATCGTTGGTTTCCGCGCTATTTCTGCTGAATGCTCTGTGGAGCCTTAACAATCAACGAGTGTGCAACTGTCCAACCGACTGCCAATCCACCGAGAACGATTAGGAGCGGAATCCAGCGATCGATCCATGATTTTTGATACACCGGATGAGCGGATGACTTCGGAGATTCGAGCCGAGAAATTGTCGGGCGAGATCTTCCCGCTGTCAGTAAT
>JADEXW010000677.1 GCA_015206935.1 Pseudanabaenaceae cyanobacterium LEGE 13415
ATTCCCCAGTGATCGACAGTTCATCTACCCAAACTCTCGGAGCAACTCCTGAGCCTGTAAATTCTGTCTCTTTCTCCACATAGATAATCGATTTCAGCACTTCCCGAATGTCACCTGCAACAGTCGCCGATTCAATGCTGGTACGTTTTCCATTCTGAATCAACCAACCATCAAACGGCAGCGAGAATGAGCCTTGTAGCGCTTGCACTCCGGCATGAAGCGCACTCAGGTCATCAATCAAAATCACATTGTCTGCATTGTCCAAGCTGTATTCTTGTGCCGCAGGTTCACCCGCATACACATGATAGAAATGCGGACTAACGGTGACTTTTGCGCCCATATTGGCATGTCCAGTTGGTTGTGCATTCATCCGTTTTGCGGTTCCGGCACTGTGCAAGAAGTTCGACAACACCCCATTTTTAATCAAAGAAATGGCGCGAGTCGGAGTTCCTTCACCATCAAACGCTTCTGCACCAATGTTTTCAGGATGAAGTGCATTGTCATCTAAACAAAGGAGCGGAGATGCGATCGCACTTCCCAAGGATTCGACAGTTGAAAGACTCTGTTTGTCCAAAATGCTCTGAGCATTGAACAGATTAGAAAACGCACCAATCAAACCCAAAAAGGCTTCAGGCGAAAATACCACACGATATTTGCCCGTTTTCACTTTGTCATAGTTCAAATGGCTGATTGTCTTTTCTGCGGCTTCTTTGAGACAGCCATCCACATCGAGCTTTTCAATGCCTGGACTGACCCGAAAAGCGCCTGCACTTCTAGGTTTGCGTCCTTCTTCTTCAGTCTTGGTGTATAAATACAAGGACGCATACGAATGTGCCTCATGACGCAATGCACCCTGACTATTGAGATAAAAGCGATCGATATCTCGCTGCGCCAATCCATTGTAAGGAACCCCTGCGATCGCGGGATGTGCAGATAATAGTTCTTTCTCAGCTTTGATCAAAGTCTCTAACAGTTGAGAGACTGGAGCTTGAGGAAGATGCTCACTGTTCACTCCAGCCGTTTTTGCAGTGGCTTCCGGACTGAAATCCGGAGCATTGTCTTTGACTCCGAAATAGCTTGCTTCTTGAGCCGTTTTCAAAGCTAGCTCTAAGCCGATCGGATCAACATCCGTTGTTGAAGTGACACCGACTGTATTGGCTTCATTCCAAACGCGAACGGTTACGCCCGATCGTTGAGACGCTTTCATCTGTTGCGGTTCGCCTTGATCGACTTGAACACTGGTTTCATCGATCGACGATCCGAAAATATCAAACTTCTCAATTCCTAATTTCTTCGCGGCTTCCTGGGCTGCCGCTGCAATGTCCTGAACCTTTACCATGTGTTTCTCCTTAGCGTCCGCCAACCGTGATCGAATCCACTTTCAAATGCGGCTGCCCAACGGTGACATAAACGCTACCGCTGACCGAACCACAGAATCCCGCTGCCAATCCCAAATCCTTGGAACACATCGAAATCTTGTCCATAATTTCGGTTGCTTCTCCAATCAGAGTCGCGCCCTTTAGCGGTTTCGTCACTTTACCGTTTTCGATCAGATACGCTTCATCCACCGCAAAGTTAAACTGTCCGGTCGCTCCAACGCTACCGCCGCCCATTTTTTTGCAGTAGATTCCTTTCTCGATCGACGCAAACAAATCATCAATCTCATACTCGCCTGGAGCAATGTAAGTATTTCGCATCCGGCTTGCAGCAGCGAATGTATATCCTTGACGACGACCACTTCCGGTTCTCGGATGTCCCGTTCGCATCGAACCTGCACGATCGGAGATGAAATTCTTCAGAATGCCATTCTCAATCAACAACGTCCGTTGAGCAGGCATTCCTTCGTCGTCCATATCGATCGTGCCAAACGCATCGGTGGTAATGCCTTCATCCCAAGCCGTGAGATTTTCGTGAGCAATCTTCTCGCCCTTCTTCTCAGCGAATGGAGTTGTCTTACGCTCAATCTGCGTGGTTTCAAGCAAGTGACCGCAGGCTTCGTGGAAAATCACGCCGCCGAATTCGTTTGCCATGATGATCGGATAATTACCCGACTCCACGTAATCGGCATACAGCATTTTTGCAGCGGATTCTGCTACTTCTTCAGCATCATTGGCATAGTTCCAAGTTCTGAGAAAATCTGGTTCGCTGGTGCTGCCAACTCGCTTATTGATTGACGATCGATTGGTTCCATCGGCACACAGCAAGCTATACCCAACCGATTGCGTTAACCGAATATCTCGCGCAAACGTGCCATCGCTCGCAGCCACTAACACTTCTTGCCAATCGCGGAAATACACCGCACGACGCGACTGAACATGATTCGCTTTCTGAGAGAGCGAGCCATTTGCTGCCAACAACACATCGCCCATTTCCCGCATCGAACTCGACTGTCCCAGCCACGCTTCTTTGCCCTTTTTAGTCGCATAGTCGCGCAACAGTTCCAGATGAATTTCTGGAATAAAGGAATTCGGAGCAGGCAAGTGCAAGCCCATAATCGACAAGCCTTTTTCCAGTGCCGCTTTCAATCCATTGAATGACAGATCATTCGTCGAAACGTAACAATCCGCCTTGCCGCGAAACACGCGAACCCCTGCGCCTGTTGCCAATCGGGGCGAAATACTGGTAATCGCGTCATCTTCTGCCATGCAGCTAATGTAGTTGACGCGCTCTAAGAAAAATTCAATAAAATCAGCCCCAGCCGCTCGTCCCAATCCAAGCAAAATGGAAAGTGGAGCCTCCCACGTTTCGTCAAATCTGTCTGGAGTATAGGAATACTTCAAGCTGGGTAGCTCTTTGGAGATCAAAAGGGTCGGTGATTGCATTCAGCAAGCCTCGCGCTGGTTTTCATTTATTTTAGCGAAGCCATTCCGCTTCCGGGTCATATGTGATTTGGGGGAGTCCGTATTCACAGCGTCCTTCTATGGTGAGATGCGTGAGATCTCGGAGTTCGGTAAATCTAGTCTGGGCTGGATTCCTGAGTTGCGGTGTGAGTCATACGAT
>JADEXW010000678.1 GCA_015206935.1 Pseudanabaenaceae cyanobacterium LEGE 13415
ACTCGATCGAGCAAGACAAACGCCATTACTCGATTTGCTGTACATTCCCGCGACAGGTAGCACTCCGTCTTCTGAACCATTAGCGCAGTATCGCGTCGTCTTCAGACCCGAAGGAAACTTTGAAGTTACGCCAGTGAGTTCTAATACTTCTGTCGTTCCTCCAAGTCCAACGGTGACTGAGAGTCCCGCTGCTAGCCTGTCACCGAGTCCAGTTGCCAGTTCCTCACCGAGTCCAGTTGCCAGTTCTTCTCCCAGTCCTGCTGTGGTTGCCGCAACGGGAACAGAATTAACCGATCGAGCAACTCTCGAAGCTTTGCAACCCAAACTCTACGATGCGCTGGATCAAAGTTGGAAAGGCAGACCGCCGTTTGATAGAGATCTTATCTATCGAGTTCGTGTCAAACCCGATGGCACGATCGCAGGATTTCAACCGGAAAATCAATCTGCAAGTGAGTTTGCCAAAGATACGCCGCTTCCACAATTAGGAAAACCGATCGATCCGAACGCTCTCGCTGAACCTGCTGCCTCTTTTAAGGTTGTGTTCAGACCCAGCGGCGTTCTTCAGATCAATCCTTGGTTTGGCGCTCGGCGGTAGACCAACTCCAATTCTGTGCATAATCTAAACTCAATCCGGGTGGCGACTTCCGTGCGATACGATCGAGAAACTCTGAGTTTGTCAAATCACAGTTCATGGAGCAAGACAATCTTCCAACAGAGGTGATTCTGACTCATCCGCGTCAATCTCTCGGCAATGTCCAACTTGATTGGTCGCCCCAGCCGGGAGCCTATTTTGATCTGGAGGGTCAGACCTACGCCGTTTTAGAACGTCGTCACCGCTATCAACTTAAATCAGGGCGATATCTGTTACACAAAATTGCCCTGTATGTTCAAACGGCACAACGCCCGATCGAGCGTTCTCTCATTGAGGGGCGTTGGATTCTGGGCGATGCCACTTGTGAATACAATGCGCGATCGGAGATTATGCGCTGCGCGGTCAATCCCGATGGACCTTGTGAAGGCTGTCGGCATTATCACTTAAGGGAATAATTTCTCTGCGATCGCGATTCTGGTTCCGTTGGCAAAATCCCAACCGGATTGAGGTCGCTTGCCTGATAACTGAACTTCATTCAGCAATAATCCACCTTTTCCGGTTTGAATCACTGCCCCCCAGTTTTTAATGACGCTGACGACTTCACCAGGCGATCCGGATTCAAATTCAATCTCTTTTAATTCCTCTGGTACATACCCCGGTTCGATCGGGATCGTTTTCAAAACTTTCAGCGCTCCACCTCGAAAGACCGTCACACAGTTCGGATAGAATCCACGAATTTGGTTATGTAACTCGATCTCGCTTCTCGACCAATCCAATTCATAATCCGGTTTCTTAATCAACGGCGCATAAGTCGCTCGATCGTTATCCTGCGGAATCGGCTCGATCTCCGTAAATTTCTGCAAAGTTTCGATTAACAAATCCGCCCCGATCGTACTCAGTCGAACTGCCAAATCCTGAGCCGTATCGAATGGCTCGATCGGGGTTGTCGCTTTCAATAACATTGCCCCCGTATCCATTCCCGCATCCATTAGCATTGTCGTAATTCCGGTCTCTTTTTCTCCGTGATAGAGACACCACTGAATCGGAGCCGCTCCTCGATACTTCGGCAAAATCGAGCCATGAACATTGATACAGCCAAATTTCGGCATATCGAGAATTTCCTGCGACAGAATTTGCCCATAAGCGATCACGACAAAGAAATCAGCATTCAGCGATCGTAATTTCTCCAACGTTTCCGCATCTTTCTTCACGCTCTTCGGCTGCCACACTGGAAATTGATGAGCAAGCGCGATCGACTTGACTGGAGACGGTGACAATTCATTTCCTCGGCCCCGTCGCTTATCCGGCTGCGTCACCACTGCCATTACTTCAATCTCCGGCGACTTCAACACCGCTTCCAACGTCGGCACAGCGAATTGCGGCGTACCAAAAAAGACAATTCTCATATTTTCGCTCCCGGCAGACGTTCTACACTTAAATTAAGCTGATATTGTGATTTTATGAAGCCGAGATTTGCAACGATCGAAACCTGGCAACAGGCAGACCTTCTAATGCAACCTGCCTTTATTCGCCTGATTGACAATTTACGCAAACAGCTTGATGCCTCCACCTGGCGCGGCACTTATCGCGATATTCAAGTCTGGGCAGACGACATCCCTGACGAAACAAAAGCGACCGTCTTACAACTCCAGCAGCAACTCGAAACCGTTCCACCCGAACAAGCCGCAGAACTTCAAGCAACGTTATCTCATTTGCCCTCACCGTATCCGGGCTATGAACTCTGTTTAGAAAAGAACGATCGACAAGTGACGGTCGATTTGTGGGCATTGTGTTATCAAATCTGTTTTCGATCGCATGATGGCGAGTGGCGAGATGATTTTCCGGTCGAAGTTGATACTAGCCTTTTCGATGAAACGGGAGATGTAGACTGGAATCTTTTAGAAGATAAAACGAAGCGAATTGTGGAACAGGTGTTTGAGAACTTGCCGCAGGAATGAAAAAATACAGTAAGAGACGATGTGCAATTTCTCGTGTTTAGTTAGCACAATGCGAATCTACTCATTCTTGTGCGTGTACAGCAAATCAGCTACTAAGATCAAAACCAGTGCAACTTAAAAAACAACAATGGTCACAGCAACGCGCCCTTACTCCTGGAATCAATCTGTTCTACACACCGCAAAAGGATTTGCACCTACTTCGCTTCCGGTTCTCTCTGGAGCAATTCCTGAAGGATTACGCGGTTCTCTCTATCGCAATGGTCCAGGTCGATTAGAACGCGGCGGAATCCGAGTTGGACATTGGTTTGATGGAGATGGCGCAATCTTAGCAGTGCATTTTAACGATACAGGTGCAACGGGGGTGTATCGCTATGTTGAAACGCCCGAATTTTTGAATGAAGTGCAAGCTGGAAAACTGCTGTATAGCGGTTATGGAATGTCGCCGCC
>JADEXW010000679.1 GCA_015206935.1 Pseudanabaenaceae cyanobacterium LEGE 13415
CATGTCCTGTTCCAGACTCGCAAGCGAATACAAACTGAGATGCAATTTCATTCAACATATAAGTTTTGAATTCTCGAATGGTGCTTTCACGAATCGCCCAATTCTCAGACAAGAGCCTTTCTAATGCAGGAGTGAGATCAACGGCATCCAGTGAAGGTTTCAAGAAGTCAGAAACCAAGCTGGGTTCTAAATCCAATAACTCTGATTCAAGCTCAAAAATGTGGGTCAAGGTTTCGGCAACTTCTCGAACGAAACGCGATCGATCAATATAATCCCCTAAAGCTCCTAATTTCTCTGTTGTTCCATCAATGATTTTGCTTGCGGCATTCAAGTCTTGTAGCAGAGATTTGATTGTTTCCTGATGCTCTATCACGATGATTTTTCTGTCCGTATAAAGTGTTGTAATTAATCGATCAACAAATAGAGCGCGATCGCACTCTACTCACTCGAAGGATGTGCGATTCATTAGTTCATTTGAACCAGTTAATCATCTTACACTACGATCGCACATCCATCTGCTCTCGATTCTGAACCTGCAATCAGAACATTGTTCTCTTTCAGAATGATCTGTCCTCGTCCGAATGCACCAGTTTCTGCGGTGAGTTGGATTTGGTGATGTCGATCGGAAAGTGCGATCGCAATCTCAGAAGGAACAGTTTGCTCTAGTAGAACTTGATTGTTTGCGAACCATCGCCAGCGAGGAGCATCTAAAGCAGTTTGGGGATTCATGCCATAGTCTACTAAATTCACAACCATCTGTAAGTGTCCTTGAGGTTGCATGAATCCGCCCATCACACCAAAAGCACCGATCGGCTGATCTCCAATGCTCAGAAATCCTGGAATAATCGTGTGATAAGGACGTTTAGCGGGTGCAGCTTGATTCGGATGCCCTGCTTCAGTTGAGAAGTTACTCGCACGATTTTGTAATGCAATGCCTGTACCGGGAATGAGAATTCCACTACCAAAGCCAGCATAGTTCGATTGAATAAAGGACACCATTAAATCTTGGTCTGCTGCTGCTAGATAGACTGTTCCACCTTTTGGTAGTCCTGAACTCATCGAAGACAATGCAGTATCAGTGATTAACTGTCGTCTTTCGGCTGCATAAGCTTTGTCCAATAAGTCAGTGTGAGAAACTAACATTGATATTGGATCACTCACATGCCGATCGACTTCGACAAAAGCGAGTTTCATTGCTTCAATCTGCAAATGGAAGCTTTCAACTGAATCACGTGGATACTTAGACAGATCAAAGCCTTCTAGAATGTTCAACGCAATCAATGCGGCAATGCCATGTGTGTTGGGTGGAGTTTCCCAAACGGTGACACCTCGATAGTTAGTTGAAATCGGATCAACCCAGTTGCATTGATGATTTGCTAGATCGGTTCGATCGATAAATCCTCCAGTCTGTTCTGCAAATTCTGCGATCGCATCTGCTAGCTCTCCACGATAAAACGATTCACCGTTTGATTGAGCTATCGATCGTAGTGTTTTTGCATGACCAGGGCTGTTCCAAACTTCTCCCGCACGAGGAGCGCGACCTGTGGGAAAGAACACCGATTGAAACGGCTTATATTCTGCTCCACTAAGCTGTGTAAAAAGTTGCTCAACTCTTTTCCAAGCTCTGGCAGTTTCAGGAGACACCGGAAAGCCTTCTTCAGCGTAGCGGATTGCAGGCTCAAACAATTGCTCAAATGGAAGCTTGCCCCAGCGATCGGAAAGAGCTTTCCATGCAGATACAGCACCCGGAACTGTCACCGTGTCCCAACCTAAGTCGGGCATTTTTGGCAATTGTAGCAATTGTTGAACGGGTAGATTCTGCGGACTGCGACCAGAGGCGTTAAGACTATGAATTTGACCATCCCAAACGAGAGCAAACGCATCTGAGCCGATTCCGTTTGAAGTCGGTTCGACCACCGTGAGCGCGATCGCAGTTGCGATCGCAGCATCGATCGCGTTTCCTCCTGCTAACAGCATTTGTATTCCCGCTAACGTTGCTAGAGGTTGACTGGTCGCGACTGCACCTCTATTTCCCATTACGATACGACGTTTGACCGCGTATGGATGACGGTCAATCTGTTTTGCGATAGAGAATCCTTCTCTAGAATTAGTCTCCAAGACGTACTCCTTTCTACTCCTTTAGGCACTGTCTTACGATCGAGTAGATTACTACTCTACTGATAGTTTACGGTGCGGCTAACACATGATTCAAATTTTACGGTACTTCATGTTTTGGGAGTCCGCCAAATCGATTCGATTGATCTTATTTAGTCGGTTGCGTTCTCTAACACAAACTTAGAAATTTACCAATCTCATTCGTGTCGCTCGTAATCTCATTTGCGAGCCAAGTTTGTGTTAGCAATGTGGACAATTTACGGAAAGAAAGCTATGAGTTCTGTTGAGGCAAGAGTGGAAGCAACGGATCAATCGTTCCATTTGGAAGGATACGAAAAGATCGAGTTTAATTTGGATCTGATTGAGGGTTTGTTTGAGGTTGGAAATTCAGCCTTGGCAGATCACTATCGTTCTCTGGGTCGGTGTTTGGCAGTGGTCGATCATAATGTCGATCGATTGTACGGTGATCAACTGCGATCGTACTTTGAGTACTATGAAATCGATTTGACCGTGTTCGCGATCGAGATTACTGAACCTGCAAAAACGATCGATACTTTTCTCAAAATTACCGATGCTTTTTGTGATTTCAATTTGAAGCGGAAAGAGCCTGTATTAGTCATCGGCGGCGGATTGGTTTTAGATGTGGCAGGATTTGCTTGTTCTGCCTATCGGAGAAGTACAAACTACATCCGAGTTCCGTCTACTTTGATTGGGTTAATCGATGCAGGTGTCGCGATTAAGGTTGCAGTCAATCACGGTAAATTGAAGAACCGTTTGGGCGCATATCACCCACCAAAACAGGTCATTCTTGACTTTTCATTCTTAAAAACATTGCCTGTGGATCAAATTCGAA
>JADEXW010000680.1 GCA_015206935.1 Pseudanabaenaceae cyanobacterium LEGE 13415
GAGTGGTGTCGGTGTGGTTGGACGATTGTTCGGCTTGCCATTTGATCAAGACTCCGCAAATTTAATTGTTTTGGGTGTACCTTGGGAAGTCACGGTCTCTTACAATGCAGGAACAGCACGCGGTGTTGAAGCAATGCTGACTGCTTCCTCTCAGTTGGATTTGTATGACTTTGACAATCCGGACGGGTGGAAGCAGGGAATTTTCATGCCTGAAATTTCACAGGAAATTCTCGATCGAAGTGACAATCTCCGAGCCGATGCCGCCAAAATTATCGATCGATTATCGATCGGACAACCGCTTGATACTGAACTCTCTCAGTTACTAGAAACAGTCAATCAAGGCTGTAAGGAACTCAATCAATGGTTGTTTGAACAATGCGATCAACTGCTTCAGCAAGGAAAACGGGTTGCTGTGGTTGGAGGAGATCACAGTGTGCCGCTAGGGTATTTAAGCGCGATCGCACAACACTATGACAACTTCGGCATTTTGCACATTGATGCTCATGCAGACTTACGTGAAGCTTACGAAGGCTTTGAATATTCTCATGCTTCGATCATGTACAACGTGCTGAAATTGCCGCAAATGACGAAGCTCGTTCAAGTTGGAATTCGTGATGTTTGCTTAGATGAAGTGAACTTAATTCGCGATTCCAATGGACGAATTTCGACCTACTTTGATCCGATGCTGAAACAGAAACAATTTGCGGGAGTTCCTTGGCTTGAAACTTGTCAGCAAATTGTTTCTGAACTTCCGCAAGAAGTGTACATCAGTGTGGATGTGGATGGATTCGATCCGAAGCTCTGTCCGACGACTGGGACTCCTGTACCGGGTGGGTTAGAGTTGGAGCAAGCGTTTTGTTTGTTCCGCGAAGTGGTCAACAGTAGACGGAAAGTAATTGGCTTTGATGTCGTTGAAATTGGCAATGCGGAGTGGGATGGAAATGTTGCAGCGAGAACGATTTACAAGCTGTGCAATTTGATGGATTTGTCCAGGAGGGATTGAGGCATTAAATAATTAAAAATTAGCGGAACGCATTTATGTCTTTCGTTGAGTTCGAGAGGTTGTTTGCGTCCGCTGAACACGACTTTCTACTGTTGTAAAACTAATCTCCTATCGCTCAATCTGATACCCAAACAAATTCGGATCAACCTCACCTAACTTAAGATCCGCCAATCCATACTCCGCCCAACGTCGATCGACCATTGCAGCAACATCCGGATCAGACTTCAGCGGATCTGCCCAGGGACGGTCTGTTTCTGGAAAAACCTTCGTCGTGGCATCAATTCCCATTCGACTTCCTAAACCGGGCTTCTCAGTGGCAAAATCAAGCGAATCAAACGGATTTTCAGGCAGAATGAACACATCACGCGCCGGATCAACTTTCGAGGTAATCGCCCAAACAACCGCTCTCGGATCTCGAATGTTGATGTCTTTGTCCACTACGATCACAAATTTCGTATAAGTGAACTGTGGCAAAGCACTCCAGAACGCTAATGCGGCTCGTCTCGCTTGACCTGGATAAGCTTTATCGATCGAGATGACTGCTGCTTTATAGCTCAATGCTTCCATCGGTAAAAAGAAGTCAATAATCTCAGGCACTTGCTGTCTCAAAATCGGTGTATAGATTCGATTCAGCGCGATCGCCATCATTGCATCTTCTTTCGGCGGTCGTCCGCTGAACGTCGTGAGATAGATTGGATTCTTCCGATGCGTCATGCAATGAAATCTCAGCAATGGAGCCTTCTCATTCACGCCGCCGTAGTAGCCCATATGATCCCCCGCAGGACCATCGATCGCGGTATCTCCTGGTGTGATCGTGCCTTCTAGAACAAATTCCGAATCCGCAGGCACTTGTAAATCAACCGTTTTACACTTCGCCAGATGAACCCCTGAACCCCCATATAATCCCGCAAATAGCCACTCAGATAGATCCACCGGTAACGGAGTCGCCGCCGCCATAATAATCAGCGGATCAACACCGAGCGCGATCGCAACTTCTAATTTTTCTCCCCGCTCGGCTGCCTTTCTCAAATGCCGAGTTGCTCCCCGCACCGACAACCATTGAACCGTCATTGTATTGTTCGACTGCAACTGCAACCGATACACACCGACGTTCGGAATTTTCGTCTCTGGATCTTTTGTGATCATCAATCCAAGTGTTAACACCTTTCCCGCATCGCCTGGATAGACTCGCAGCATCGGAATTTGATTAAGATCCACCTCATTCTCTTTGAGAACAATTTGCTGACAAGCGGGAAGAAAATCACGAGCAGGTTTCGCTTGCACCACGTCGTACAGGACTTTCCCTAGCTCGATCGCTTGAGAAAATTTCTTCGGGGGACGCGGCTGATAGAGTATCGCCAACTTTTTCCCCAGCGTTTCGAGTTCCAGAGGCGACTCCATATTCATCGCCAAACACACCCGTTCCACCGTTCCCATCAAATTCACAGCCACCGGATACGGCGACCCTTTAACATTTTCAAACAGCAATCCAGGTCCACCATGCTGCAACATCCGATTCGCAATTTCAGCGATCTCCAAGTCAGGATCAACCAGCGTTTGGATGCGGCGCAACTGTCCGCGTTCTTCAAGCTGTCTGATAAATCCGCGCAAATCTCTGGGCATAGCTCGGCAACATAAAGGACTGTCTCTATTATGAAGGCGCAAAGCAGGAGTACGAATTTCAGCCTGAATCAAGGGCACTTTAAAAGCACAGATTTAACGTTCCGCCCCTTCTGGCTCATGTCTACTCAAAGAGTTCCGATCGAAGCCCTGCAAAAAATCCGCCAACACTTCAAAACCGCGCTGCTTGTTCCAGAAGCGGAAAATCATCCAGAGATTTACATCGATCGAGAAGAACCTCCTGCCCCAACCTCGCTACAAGATTTGGGCAGTTTGTTTCATTTCGGCGGCTCTTTGGAAGAATCGCTGCAAATGCCCAACAGTCAAGGGCAATGGTTTCTA
>JADEXW010000681.1 GCA_015206935.1 Pseudanabaenaceae cyanobacterium LEGE 13415
GAGTGCTATACAACGCTTGAAAAATTTGGCTAGCAAAATGCTCAGGCGTATTGCGATCGGCAAATTGTTTTTGCTGCAACCGATTGCATAGCTCTCCAGGAATCTCTAGCAAATAGCGCATAATTCCCTGTGAGATTGCTTCAGGCGAGGTTGAATCGACCGCTAAACCGAGTTGATAGCGTTGAACCATTTCACCCATCAAACCAAAATCCGAAGCCAGAACAGGCGTTTGTGCAGCGGCTGAACGGACTAAGATTCCACTCATCCCAATATGTCGTTGATAGGGAGCTAATACTACGTCAGCCGTTTGAAAGTAGAGTTGAACTTGATCATCCGGGACATAGGTAGTTTGCGCCACAATCTGAACCGCGCGAGTCTTCGTCAGTTCCTCAATCTCCGCTTTGAGTTCTTCATACTCTCTAGAGATAGGTCCTGCTAAAACAAGTGCCATTCTACGACAGAGGGCAGGCGGTAGAAGCGCGATCGCATCTAGAACTTGCCTAAATCCTTTCCGCTTGCCGGGTGCGCCGAACAAGAGAAACATCGTTCGCCCCGATTCAATCCCCAAGTGATTTCTTAATTGCTCACATGCTAGCTCACTGAACACCTGTTGTTCTACGGGATCAGCGAGGTGAACGGCTTTGGTCGTGCCGTAGACTTGATTCACGTACTCGGCAGCAAACGAATCAAGAAAGAACAAAGTTTGTAGCTTTCGAGCAGGCAGCAGACGAGATAGACAAAGATGATCCCGCCATTGCCAGATAGCTTCACGCTTTTCGCGACTGTAGCTCGGAAACACTGCATAGTGCAATAACGGATGAAAGAAAATCGCGCTCATTGCACAAGGGGGTCTGATTCCAACTGCTAAACGGAACAGCAATCGATCGAGGTACGTTGCAAAAATATGAGTGCTACCCAGAAGGGTTGCATACTTGCGAAGTAAGCGCCATTCCTGAAATGCCCGAATGACCCGCCCTTTGGTTGAATTTCGGACAGCATCACCATGCACTAGCTTTGCTTCTTCGGACTCAGAGATTGTGACAAACCGAATTCGAGGACATTGGCTTGCCAGGTCAAGAATTTGCGTGTGACGCTGCATAAAGAGCCGTGTCACCAGCAGATCCAACTGCCCTGGTAAATCATGCTCACACCAATAGCGAATCAGATGCCGAATATATTCCGGGTGATGTCCGCGATCGTCGAGTTCAAAGATCATAAACCGATGTTGATCTTTGGATTGCTCTGGATAGTTTGGCGATCGCGTTGCATACGTTTCTGACATTTCAATAAAGCGCCTCAAACGTTCGTTGTGTAGTAAATCTGAGTAACTGGAATGTGACAGGTCTGCGAAAACAACTGTCACTAGAGTTTGAATGACGGGTTCGAATACGATCAGGGTTGCTTTAGATGACTAGAGCTAATCATCTGTTTGTCGATGTCGTCTCGCTTTCGCTGTGACAATAATGCTGAAAAGTCTAAATAGTTTCTCTAATACGGCGCAATTGCTTCTTTATAATTTCATGGTCACTTCAAGACGCATAAAATTACACATTACGTATAAATACTGAATTAGTTTGTATATTCTGTTCTTGTAGTCCGCAACACTACAGAAATACGGACAGTCAAGCTGGAATCCTCAGAATTCTAGCTATAGTTGGCACCAAGTCGATTTGATTATGCCCGATCAACCAGATGCGATCGCGCAGATCTGTCTGAAGAAATAGGGAGATTTCTACGTAGTGTCACTGTGATATTTGTTTTTTTAAAGTGGCTTTGCTTGTAAACCTACGTAAAGCAACGATGAAGCCTACTTTGCGGGTACAAGGTTCACCAGATAAGATTCTGCGTAATTAGAATACATGCGGACGTAAATACACTTGACCGTATTGGTTCGCGTATTTCAGTGAGTAACCAGATTAGCTGGTGTCGAGACTCTGTAAATGTAGGGATTGACAAGGGTGCTTCGACTCAGTTCCGTTCTTGCAAATCTCCATCATCTTGGCTAAACGGCTGCTTCACTTCGGACTTTTCTGCATCAGTTGTATGCAATGTTCATTTTTAGTTCCTATTTTCGTGCGTTCCAGACACTTATGGCTTTTCAAGTTTCTCCACCCCCAGATTCTCTCAAACGTCCTCCGAGGGCTGCCGATCAGCAACGCGCCAGAGATTTGCGTTCTCCCGTCTCTTTCCAAGTTCGTCAAGGTAGCGTTATTGGCTGGATTCGCATTTTCATGCTGATCCTATTGGATCTGACGATGATGTATGCGGCGTGGCGAATCGCACAAGTGAGCGGGACGGATCTCAGTGTGTCGCTGCATGTTGAAGATCGAACAATCTCGTTTTCACCGACTGCATTTTTGACCGTTGGCGTATTCGGTGTTGTGGGACTATACCGGGAAGGAGACGGCTGGCGAGATCTCACGAAGTTGATGACTACCTTGCTGTTAGTGCTAAGTGCGATCGCATTTACAACGTTGCTTCCGAATCCATCCCAGGCAGGCTTACTGGTTCCGTTTGCTTGGTTTGCATTGTTCAGTGCTGTTTTTACTGTGACGAGTCGATGCTTGATGCACTGGGCAATTCAAAATGTGCGCCAAGTAGGAATTGTGCGTCATCCGGTCTTCATCTTTTGCGAATCGGAGCAGTCGAAACGATTAGTGCCGATTCTGGGACGGAAGCATCACTATACAGTGAGCGGGTGGAACGAGCCTGAGCAACTGGATGATCAGAACCGCGCGGCAACCATTCGACGACTCCGTCAGTTAGGCGTTTGTGAAGTCTTTCTTTGTTCTCAGCTTCCTGCTAGAGAGCTAATGCTGATCTACTGGGATCTTCGAAACGCAGGGATTACGCTGCATATTTGTATGTTAGTTGCAAACCCAGTTCATCCTTCAGAGTCCAGAATTTGGCAGATGCCGGAACTTTATACAGCGACTTTTGCACCACCCACGATCGCTGGAATTG
>JADEXW010000682.1 GCA_015206935.1 Pseudanabaenaceae cyanobacterium LEGE 13415
GTTCAGAAAGTGACCTTAGTTCCACGGGGTCAGGCTCGCGGTTTGACTTGGTTTATGCCGAGTGAAGATCAAGGATTGATTTCGCGATCGCAAATTTTGGCACGAATCAAAGGCGCTCTTGGTGGACGTGCGGCGGAAGAAGTGATCTTCGGAGATGCTGAAGTCACCACAGGTGCAGGCGGCGACATTCAACAAGTCACCGGAATGGCGCGTCAGATGGTGACTCGCTACGGAATGTCTGATTTGGGCCCGTTGTCGCTCGAAAGTCAGCAAGGCGAAGTCTTCTTGGGCGGTGGTTGGATGACGCGATCGGAATATTCCGAAGAAATCGCGGCTCGAATCGATGCTCAAGTCCGTTCCATCGTCGAGCATTGCTTAGAAGATACTCGTCGGATCATTCGCGAGAATCGTGAGGTCATCGATCGCTTAGTCGATCTGTTGGTCGAGAAAGAAACGATCGATGGTGATGAATTCCGTCAAATCGTTGCAGAGTACACGGCAGTTCCTGAGAAAGAACGCTACGTACCGCAACTGTAACTTTTCAAATTCGTGAATGAGATCGGAGTCTGCAAATGGCTCCGATTTTTTTCATCCCAATGGGAATACTGGGGCTGTCATGGCTGATTTTGGCTGTGTCGTGCCCTCTTTATACTCAGATTATGACTGTCTCTAAACTGCCCGTTTCGGTTCTCATTCCTGCCCGTAATGAGGAGGCAAATCTCCCTGCTTGTCTCGAAAGTGTTGCGAGAGCCGATGAAGTCTTTGTTGTCGATTCGCAGAGTAGCGATCGCTCTGTTGAAATTGCAGAACGCTATGGGGCGAATGTTGTTCAGTTTCACTTCAATGGACGTTTGCCCAAGAAGAAGAATTGGTCGCTGGAAAATTTGCCGTTTCGGAATGAATGGGTGCTGATTGTTGATTGTGATGAGCGAATCACACCCGAATTATGGGAAGAGATTGAAGTGGCGATTCAGAATCCAGAGTTTGAAGGGTATTATCTCAATCGCAAAGTGTTCTTTCTCGGTCAATGGATTCGATTTGGTGGCAAGTATCCGGACTGGAATTTGAGATTGTTTAAGCACAAGCAAGGACGCTACGAAAATCTTGGTACTGAGGGGATGCGGAATACCGGAGATAACGAAGTCCACGAGCATGTGGTTCTGTCCGGGCAAGTTGGCTATCTGAAAAATGATATGCTGCACATCGATTTCAAGGATTTGTATCACTGGTTAGAACGTCATAATCGCTACTCGAATTGGGAAGCTCAAGTTTATTTGAATTTGCTTACGGGTAAAGGTGACGATGGCACGATCGGATCAAATCTGTTCGGAGATTCGGTGCAGCGGAAGCGATTCTTGAAGCGCATTTGGGTGAGATTGCCGTTCAAGCCAATGTTGCGATTCATATTGGCGTATGTGTTTCGATTAGGATTCCTTGATGGCAAAGCAGGTTATATCTATGCTCGGTTGCTGAGTCAGTACGAATTTCAGATTGGTGTGAAATTGTTTGAATTGCAGCAGTTTGGCGGTACGTTGAACACTCCGAAACCTGTAACACAAGCGATCGTACAACCGGAATCATGACGCAAATCAGATCTTCGATCGACCTTAATGCGCCGCCGCTGGTCGATCTTCGTACCTATGATCAGTCCTGGTACGATCGTGGTCGTCCAGGTTGGTATGTTTTGCTCTGGTGGCTGGTGCAAGCGATCGTATTTCCCATCACGCCTCAGCCCTTAAATTCGATTCGATGTTTGGTTCTGCGATTATTCGGAGCGAAGATCGGTAAAGATGTGCTGATTCGTCCCACTGCACGATTTACTTATCCTTGGAAAGTTGAAATCGGTGATCACAGTTGGATTGGCGATAATGTTGTCTTTTATAGTCTCGATCGCATTTCTGTAGGTGATCACTGCGTGGTTTCGCAGAAAAGTTATCTTTGTACTGGAAGTCATAAGTTAAATGATCGCGCTTTTGGACTCGAAACGAATACGATCGAGATTGGTCACGGTGCTTGGATTGCGACGGATTGCTTTATTGCTCCAGGTGTTCAGATTGGCTCAAATGCAGTAATCGGCGCTCGGAGTACAGTTTTGAAATCGATGCCTGCTCAGTCTGTTTGCTGGGGATCACCTTGTCGATCGCAGTATATTCGAGAAATGAAATGCTAACTCAACTGCTCTTTACATAGTCTTCCTAGTGTTTTCATTGCGGTTTCGATTTCTGTTGACCAAGGCAATCCACAATTTAATCGTAAACAGTTTCGATAAGCTCCAGAGAGTGAAAACATCATTCCTGGAGCGACAGTGATTTGATGCTGTAATGCAGTGTCATACAACGCCATCGCATCAAAGTCGATCGGTAACTCCAACCATAAAACTTGTCCGCCCGTCGGTTGAGTCACGCGCGTTTCAAGGGGAAATTCCGCGCAGATTGCTTGCATCATTCGTAGCATTTGAGTTTGATACGATCGACGAATTTGGCGAAAATGTCGATCGCAGCCTCCATTTGATAAGAATTCTGCAACGGTTAGTTGAGGCACGATCGCAGTTGTCCAATTCATTGCCATTTTTAATCGTTCAACTTTGACATGATATCGTCCCGCTGCACACCAACCCACCCGCAATCCGGGAGAAAGTGTTTTACTCACCGAAGCGCAGTATAAAATACGATCCTCAGTATCGAATGATTTAATTGCTTTAGGTCGAACATTTGAGAAATAGAGTTCGCCGTAAACATCGTCTTCGATCAACGGCACATCATATTGATTGAGCAAGGCAACAAGCTGTTGTTTTTTACGATCGCTCATACAGCTTCCCAACGGATTGCTAAAGTTTGAAACGAGCAAACAAGCTGCGATTTTTTGATGTTTTAGCGCAAATTCTAAATGCTCCAATAGCATTCCTTCTTTTGGCTCGGTTGGAATCTCTAAAGCTTTGAGGTGCTGGGACTCTAGGAT
>JADEXW010000683.1 GCA_015206935.1 Pseudanabaenaceae cyanobacterium LEGE 13415
AGGCTACAAAGACCCAGATATTTCAATTTTGGAAAAGCATATCCAGACAGCACCGGAAGCATCCGATCAAGGGGACTACCTGATGAATGGTAACTTCTTCCAACCCAAAGCTCGAAGTACTCTAGTTCAGGCAACTCTATTGAACATAGCTGCTCGATGTTCTCATAAAGCATATCACTGGTTTCAATGATCAATGATTTCAGACTCTCGTGTCTCAGCCCGGCGCATTCCAAAGTGTATTCGGCGAAGTATCCATAGCATTGAAAAACTTCAAGCTTCGGAAATGCTTCAAGAAATGGGCGAATATCAAACACTCGAATCTTAGATTTACGAAATTCTGGAGCGCGGTAGCTCCGCTCCACGAAGTGCCCGCCTTCTGAATCTCCAACAAACAATGCTTTCAAATTCGGCATTCGTTCCTGAGCATCACAAATCGCTTCTATTGCGACTCCAAAAGTATGATCTTCATCGCAATAGTTGTAATCAATCTGAAATACCAATGCTTGAAGTTCTGCAAGTCTCGGCTCATTCAGCAATGCTTCAAACTGGCTCAAATCATACGATCCTGACCGTCCAGAGTTCGTCATTCGCACCACATAAGCATTGTTCTCTGGATCAGTAATGCCGATTTGCGGATTATAGATTTCATGTCGCCAATCTGCCAACGTGGTGAAATAGCTCAACGGACGATGTTCGAGAAGAGATTGCCTTCCTCGATCGCTGATTCTTAACAATCGACAAGCAAGCTGTTGAACTTCTTCAGTCGAATCATCCAAGGCTTGAATCGCCAAATCAATCCCTTGTTCACCATACTGAAACGCCTCTTTCAAAGCGGTCAATCGAGCAGAGATCGCTTCACTTTCCAATCGTTGTCTAGCTCCCGCCAATCCACCCAAAATTGCACCTGTAGTTGGTGGTGGCGTTTGTCCTCCTAACACTGCATCCGAATCGCGCGGCGTTGAATCTGTCATCGTCTATTTCCTCTATTGCAATTGCCAAAGTTTTACGGTGCCGTCGATGCTACCTGTAACGAGTAGATCTTTGTTGAGCGCGATCGATTGGATTGCGCCTTCATGAGCCTCGATCGAACTTAATTTCCTCCCCGTTTCCAAATCCCAAATCTTGATTTTTGCAGCACCCCCACTAATCAGAAATTGCCCATCAGCCGTGATCGCAAGTCCTCGCACCCAATCACAATGACCAAAGAAAGAGTGGCGAAGTTCTCCGCTGAATGTATCCCAGATTTTGATCCGCTGATCGCTTCCACTCACCACTGTTGCACTATCGGGACTCAAAGCAATCGATCGAAGACCGTGATCATGTCCGGCATAAGCTCGAATCAAGCGACCGGACTGACTATCCCAAAGCTTAATCAACTTATCCGCGCCGCCACTACAGAGCAAATTACCGTCAGGACTATACACAATCACGTAAGCTGTACCTTCATGAGCATCCCAATGTCTGATTTCGTGGAGATTTTGAGTGCAATCATAGTCATGCCAAAGCCGAATTCTGCCATATCCATCGATCGTGGCAAATTGTCGCTCAACCGGGTGACTCGCAACACTAAAGATCCAGCCGCCTTCAGGGGATTGTACGGTATGAGATCCGGGAGACCACAAAGACCAACTCCAGCAAGACAAACTCGGATACGGATGATACGGAGAAGAATGATTCGTTTGATCTAGAGTCGCAACTACAATTGTTTTTCCATCTGCACTAAAAGTCAAAGAACTGCTTTCGGCTCTGTGTGGCTCGTGTTCAGGCATGAAATTCATGTTGATTTCAGTCTCAAAATCCCAAGTTGTAAACGCCCAAGTGTAAGAATTCCGAAAGCCAGAAGCCGCAATTTTTTCACGATCAGGACTGATTGCAACTGCATTTGCCCTAGCATGAGTTGACCATCCCTGATACCATCCCTGATACATCTCGAATGTCTGAAGACAAACTAGATGAGGAGCAGTTTTATCTGTCATAGCAGCGCTCCGCTATTCAGAGACCACGCAGTAGCGACGGTAAGTTGGATCTTCATCGTCTTCTTCCTCACGTTGCTCATATGCCAATACCTGAATGCCCAATGCTTGAAGCTGATCAATCATTGCTCCAGATAAATAACTTGCACTGACATTCAACGTTTCCAAATCTCGAATCGCAGCACAATCGAGTAAATGCTGCGCTCCTGCATCGGTCAAGGTTCCCAGCGACAGATCTAACACTTGCAACCCTGCTAATAACGGCGATCGAACAATCATCGCAGCAATCTCATCTGCAAATCCACTGTTCCGCAATCCCAAATAAGTCAGATTCGGAAACTTCAGATCTTCCAGCAACGGCGGCAAATCCCGATCCCAACAATCGCCACCATAAGACGGACTCCCAAACCAAAGTTCTAAATGCTCTAATGCGGGAAACTCCCATTCATAGATTTGCTCAATGGTCGATCGACTTAATCCCCCCGTTTCGACAATCAACGTTCTCAAGTTCTCATGTCGCGATAGTCCCAATGTTGAATCAAACTTCAAGCCATCACCGCCCCGAACTTGCAGCACTTCTAACTGTGGAAACGCTTGCAAAATCGAACTCATATCACTTTGAATGATCCAAGAAATCTCGCATTCTTCAGATTCGATGTCCCCAATGAACAACGCTTTGAGATGGGGAAAGCGATCGCGCAACCCAACCAAATTTTGAATAAGGCTTTCAGAAGGAGTAGCACCTTCCCAGTCCCACATCCCAATCACCAGTGCTTCAGCGAGTTCGGCTCTGGGCATCTCTAAGAATCGCTCAATCAGATTGATCACACTGTCATCATCGCCATCATACTCACACCGAAACGCATAGGCGAACTGTTGCGGATTTGGAATCGCTTCTTCTGGATCAAATTCCCAAACTTCCCGCCCTGCAAACTGTTCAACATGAGCGTTATATCCTGTGACTTCAAAGCGCTCCGTCAGATT
>JADEXW010000684.1 GCA_015206935.1 Pseudanabaenaceae cyanobacterium LEGE 13415
TTTCAGACCTGCGATCTTACGCGGATTATTCGTCACCAAGCGAATCTGCTTCACACCTAGATCATTCAAGATCTGAGCGCCGACCCCATAATCCCGTAAATCTGCTGGAAACCCTAAGCGTTCATTCGCTTCTACCGTATCCAGTCCCAGATCTTGCAGCGAGTACGCTTTGAGCTTGTTCACCAGTCCGATTCCGCGTCCCTCTTGGCGCAAGTAGACCACGACTCCAGAGCCATTATGCTCAATCATTTTAAGAGCCGCTTCAAGCTGCACCCGACAATCACAACGCAGTGATCCCAGTGAATCCCCGGTCAAGCACTCCGAGTGAACCCGTACCATCACAGGCTGATTCGGGAAATCTGCGGGATCACCTTTGACGATCGCAACATGCTCCGTATTATCCAGGAGATTGCGATAGCCATAAATTTTAAAGTGCCCAAATTGAGACGGCAAATCCGCAACCGTTTCACGATGCACGAATCTTTCATGCCGCAAACGATAGCTAATCAGATCCGCAATGCTAATAATTTTGAGATCGTGTTCCTTCGAGTATTCAATCAACTCCGGCAGTCGTGCCATTGAACCGTCAGCATTCTGAATTTCGCAAATCACACCTGCCGGATACAATCCTGCCAACTGCGCCAAATCGACCGCAGCTTCGGTATGTCCCGCCCGTTTCAGCACGCCGCCTTCTCGCGCCCGGATCGGGAAAATATGACCAGGGCGACGCAGATCCGCAGGGCGAGTGGTTGGATCGAGAACAGCTTGGATCGTCTTTGCTCGATCGTCGGCTGAAATCCCCGTAGTAACACCGATTCGAGGCGAGGCATCGATACTAACTGTGAAAGCCGTCTGATTCGTGTCCGTGTTTTCACGCACCATCAGCGGAATATCTAACTCATCCAATCGCTCCCCAGTCATGGCGAGACAAATCAGACCTCTTGCATAGACTGCCATGAAATTGATCATGTCAGCGGTGGCATACTGCGCGGCGCAGATGACATCCCCTTCGTTCTCCCGATTCTCATCATCGACAACGACGATCGCTTTCCCAGCTTTGAGATCAGCTAACGCATCTTCGATCGAATCAAAGGTGAACGGTTGGGTATAGGTTGGTTGAGACGATTTAACAGAGAAGTTCAAGGCGACCACACCGTAAAGTTTCTTGAAGCGGACTTATCTTTAGATTGTAATTCTTTTGACTACGGAACTTATCTTTGATTGTAATTCTTTTTACGTGGAATGCTAGACAGGGCGCAAGCATCACGGGATACAGTTCGACAAATTCTAGAGTTCATGGCTTAAAAGATGATTAAGTTTTGTCAAATCGCTGTGAGTGCCCACCTTTGAATAGTGACGTAACTGGTATCGAGCTAGGCAGTCCCGATCCGCTGGAATGCTTAGAGTATCAGGGATAATTCTCTGATTGTGCTTTGAGAATTGCGCGATCGGCATTACAATGCAGCAAACGTTAAGGTGATTCACGGAAGGTCGGGTATGAGTGGTTCAGAACGGGTCTCCGTTGGAATAGTCGGGGCATCAGGCTATGGGGGCGTTCAGTTGGTTCGCTTATTGCTCGACCATCCACGTCTGGAGTTGGCGTATTTGGGAGGCGATAGCACCGCTGGACAAGACTTTGCTTCTCAGTATCCGCACCTCTTTCACTCGGTACAACAGCAAATCGAACCAATTGATCTCGATAAAATTGCTGAACGTTGTGAAGTGGTATTTCTGTCGCTGCCGAATGGTTTGGCGATGAAAATGGCTCCAGTTCTAATTGAGAAGGGGTGTAAGGTGCTGGATCTGTCCGCCGATTATCGCTTCTCGGATTTGAATGTGTATAAGCAGTGGTACGGGGGCGATCGACAAGATCAAGCGATCGCGGAAACGGCGGTTTATGGTCTACCGGAACTGTATCGCGATCGTATCGCACAGGCTCAATTAGTGGGGTGTCCAGGATGCTACCCGACTGCAAGTTTATTGGCATTGTCTCCATTGTTAAAACAAGGGTTGATAGTTCCAGAAACCGCAATTATTGATGCGAAATCCGGAACATCTGGGGGCGGTCGTGTACCAAAAACGAATTTTCTTTTAGCGGAAGCCGATAATTCACTGGGAGCGTATGGCGTTGCTCGACATCGCCACACTCCAGAGATAGAGCAGGTTTGCAGCGATTTAGCAGGGCATGAAATCTTAATTCAATTCACGCCACATTTAATACCGATGGTACGGGGAATTTTAGCGACTGTTTACGCAACGTTACGTGATCCGGGATTAGTTCGCGATGATTTGTTAACCATTTACGGAGCGTTTTATCGATCGTCGCCTTGGGTGAAGTTGCTACCGAGCGGAACTTATCCCCAAACGAAATGGGCGTGTGGCACGAATCTTTGCTATATCGGGATTGAAGTCGATGCGAGAACTGGAAGAGTGATTGTCATGTCCGCGATCGACAATCTCCTAAAGGGTCAAGCCGGACAAGCAATTCAATGCCTCAACATTATGATGGGCTGGGATGAAACTTTAGGATTGCCGAAGTTTAGTTTTTATCCCTAAATAGTCGATCGTGGTTGGGATGATAAAGCTGCGATCGCGCTCCGGTGACTCGATCGATTCTTGGAAATTCATAAGGAACAGTTGCAGCACTCAACGCTGGACTAATCACATACATTGTTGTGCGAACTAAGTTCTCTTGCTGAGTGACTTCCGCCATTTGGCTGAGTGGAACGAGACGAATTTTTTCATCTGACCAACCGAGGCGAAAACAAATTGCGACGGGCGTTTCGACGGGATAGTGCTGGAGTAGTTTTTGTTGAGCGGATTCGATGTGTTTGGCACTTAAGTACAGGCAAAGGGTCGATCGATGAGCCGCTAGAGAAGAAAGCTCTTCAGATTCCGGTACTTTCGTCCGCCCACTAATGCGAGTCAGAATAATCGATTGCACTAATCCAGGA
>JADEXW010000685.1 GCA_015206935.1 Pseudanabaenaceae cyanobacterium LEGE 13415
AAGCAGATTGGTTTGCGCTCGGTTTTCTTTGCCTCTGTCGCGAGTTTTCGTGCTTCACGTTCAGCTTCCAATTTCGCGTTTCGTGTTGCTTCAAGCTTCAACGATCGCTGACGACTTGCTTCGATTGCTGCTCGAATTTCAGCAGTGTTCGCACTCAAAGTTTGGATTTCTTGCAGGGGATAAACTCGAATCAAACGTCCGTTCTGCTGAATCTCGATTATAAGTGGATCTGCATATTGCACAATCAGCTTTTCCGACCACTTGAAACCGTTTTTGATCTGGCTGCGGCTGATTAGTTCGATTGCGGGTTCAATTCGCGTCTGGAGCCGTTCTACACGCGATTTGAGGTAAAATTCCGCTGCATGGTACTTCGAGTTGAAATTGTAGGTGTAGTCGGGTTGACCGAGCGATTTGCGCTGCTTGGCGGTGAGTTCGCCAGCTTTTACATATCCTTCGAGTTGCATGATGTTTCTCCGTTAGGTTGTGGTGTGTGTTTGACGATTAGCGATCGGTTTCAGGTGCGGGTTCGTTGGGGTCATCGGTCATCCCCAAACAGAAGTTGAGATATTCACGTTCACGCTGAAGCTCGATCGCGGCTTCACGCTCTGCCTTACGTGCCTTTAACTGCGACTGGATGAAGCGCTCGATGCCTGATGGATCGTTTTGATCGTTGAAGTGGTCATCGGGAAAAATGGTGTGTGACATGATGGTTAGTTCCTTAAGGTAGTAAGTAGGTGTTGTGCGCTTTGAGTTCGACATCGCCAACGACTCCGATGCGATCACATCCGACGAAATCAACCATGTTCGTCCAATAGCTTTGATCGACATAGCCTTCGTGCATCGTTGCAACCTTCTTGTATTTGCGAATTTCATCGAAAACGGCTGACCGATTTTCCATCGAAGGGTTTTCGCACATCTTCGATAGGACGGTGTGAATCGGTTTCGGGGTGGAGCGATCGTATAGCGTGTACCCAATCGCGCCAATGGCGACGGTAGCAATTGTTGTGATTCCAATGAGAACGTGAGATTTCTTGTTCTTGATAACTTCAGATGACATAAGGTAGCTCCGATTATTTGTTGGGGACTGAGCATTTTTGAGCGTTGAGAGCGGTCGTAGTTGCTTGCAAGCCTTTGACTTCGGCTTGCAGAACATTGATTTGGTTGGTCATGTTACGAATGTGCGTAAAGTAGAACAATCCTGCGATCAAGGTGATGCTGGTGATGATTTGCTTGCGGGTGATTTCGATTTTGAACTGCATGACGGTTAGTGTTGTGAAATCCTAGTTGTGGTTAGTGATCGTGGTTATCGGGTGCTGACGCAGGTGAAATCCCCAAACAAGCTGAGAGATGAACGCGATCACGTTTGAGTTCGACGTTTTTCTCGCGGCAACGAACGGCACGTCGTCGCTTTAATTCGGAGTTGATCAGATCTGCTTGCCTTGCAAAAACTGAGCTAACTCTGAGCGTTAAAGCGTCCTCACTTTGTTGCTGCGCGACAGAGTAACGCAGACGTAGTTCGATATCGGAAAGCTGCTCTAGCGAATCATCTTCGGGTGTGAGTGTCGATGTAGTCATTTCTTTTGCTTTTTCTCGGTTAGTTGTTGCTAGGGGGATGGGACGCGCAAAGAACGCGCCTCGGTTGAACTCCTGATATAAAAAACGAGAGGTCGGTGGGGTGAGGTTAGCGACCCTCGGTATTAGACCTCGTTGGGCGCGACCCACCGAGCGCTTTGTTAAAGGTGTTTGTCTCTCACCTATGTCACTACTATAGTCCTATTTATAAACAATAGTCATAGTTAAACAATACTATTTACTTATGGGAATAGTGGTAATCAATAAGTACTATTTAACTCTGGTACTCCCACAAATGAGTAATAATAGGAGGTAACAAATTCGAGTAAATTAGTGGAGTAACAATGCTTAGTACGCAAACAACAACGAGAATGACTGTCCGAAATACGATCAAACAATTTATTGAAAGTCGTGGAATCTCGGTTTATCGATTTCGCATCGCTTCAGGTATTTCACAGTCAACCGCTTATGACCTTGCCAACGAACCTACTAGAATTCCAAACGCAGAAGTTCTGAACAAGATTTGCAACGCTTATCAAGTGCAACCTGGCGAACTTCTTGAATGGATTCCAGATGCAGAAAACAAATAAATCGGTGTCGCTAAAGACAGCGACCGACACGATCGACTTGTGCTGAAAAGGATCGGTACGATCGACAACTGTTTTGCAGCAGCACAACACAACCGGGGGGAGACTGAGCGAACTCACGCTTCTTTACTCACTCTTCCCCAACACAAATGCAAGAACCTACAGCCTCACCGACAGCCGCTACAGCAGCACCGGACTTAGTTGAACGCGAACGTCAAGAAACCGAACACGATCGTCGCATTCAGGTCACAGGTGACACAAACACCAAGCTTGCCAATAATCTCAATGTGCGTGTCAGTGATGCACTCTACAACGATCTGAGTGCCTACTGTAGCGGCAAAGTCACCGACGAAGGCGAGTTTTTAACTCCGTCAAAACTGATCAGACGGTTGATCATTCGTGAAATCTACTCGCAACCTGATCAAGCAAAAAATTAGCCGCAAGTGCAACGAACACTTACGGCAACCAAACAAAAAACAAATCTCGCAGCAATAAACCTCGAAACCAAATCTAGGAGCAATAGTAACATGGAACGCTTGAACGCTGCAACTGATTGTGAGCAAATCAGTAACGAACTCAGATCTGAACTCGACACGATCTCAACCCTGCTCGACACAACCGCATGTCGTCCCGAAGATGTAATCGCTTTCTTTCAACAAAACCCAGATCTGGTTGATTGCGTTTTTCCGACAAGCAAAGTTGGTGATTCGGTTTATCCTGTTTATCCAGGGCATTACAACCCCGCAACACAAAAGCTGACACTGAAAGGACTCAATGAGCTAGTAGAAGCAG
>JADEXW010000686.1 GCA_015206935.1 Pseudanabaenaceae cyanobacterium LEGE 13415
ATTTAAACCAGAAGTGACCTCTACACCAGGAATTAAAATTGCTCAAGAAACAAGATTTGATAATCGCGATTTGCTGAGTGTTTTAGTCAATCCGTTTCTCGATCGTAAAGAAAGAGATTTGTATTATCTCAATTCTTTGAACTGGGTTTCTCTTGGATTGCGACCTCCTAAAATCCTGGGAACCTCGATCGAGAATCGCGATAAAAATTGGTATACGTTTCGTCTCGGTCGTCCCCATCATCGAATGCTACTTCAATACGAAAAAGCTCCAGGAACTGCAACGTATTACAGCGTTTTTTCTAATCCTGGTGTTTCTGCTTCATATTCATTCGAGAAAAATGCAGTTCATCTTAATCAGTCTGCAAATTCAACACTTGGATTGCTATTAGGAAGCCTATTTGAGTTTATTCGACCTTATCGAATTGAGAAAAGTTTGTGGGAAGCACGATTGCGATATAGCCGCGAGGAAGCTTTTTCACAATTGCGATCGCAAACCACACCAGAGCAGCGTAAACAAATCAATCAACGGCTGAATCAAACCCTGAATTTTGCGATTCGATCGAGTGGGCTTGATCAAATTTCTGGAGCATTCACGCTTCCAAGTCGGATTACAACGACTCGATCGAATACGTTCCAGTTTCGAGCTGGTAATCATCTGCGACGGGTGCGTTTTACTCAGATTGAACAGACCTGGAATGAAGACTTTAGCTATATTTCTAAGTTGCGTCTTTCTAATGAAACATTCGGATTTCTATCGCTAATTGGGACTCCAGTACCTAGAAATCAAACTGGGCTGGGAGATCGTAATTCAACCGTTCAGACCGTGATTACAAGTCGTACAGGTCGAACATTTTTGCTATCTGATGAAGCTGATCCGTTTGATGATCCCGTGATTAAACCGATGCAAATCCGATCGTTTGATTCAGCTTTCGATCGAATGGAGCTTTCACAAGTTGGAAGCGTTGTCACTCAGATTAAAGGCTTCGATGGTTATCTACAATTGCCCAGTGTTGAAGCGCTTTGGGCAGGCTCTCAAAACAATTTTTACTATAGTTTGATTGTTGGAGCTTGGGGCAATTTGAATCCCAAGAAAGTTCCTGGCGTAGTCCTCGATCGACAAGAGCCGAACTTAGGAATCTACACAAGAGCGGCTTTAAATTGGAACTATCAGCACACGAGAACAGGCAAAGATCAGAAAATCCGTGCGATCGCAACTCACATTCCTTCGATTCAGTTGGCTTGGAATAGTGCCCCAAACTCAGTCAATCCAGCTTATCTCAGTCTTGGTTACTCACTGATCCATCAAACTCGATCGATGAATTTATCCATAACATCCGGTTTATTAGTCGCGGCTGCAAAAGATTTAGAAACCGTTGCATTTACTCGATCGCAGATCGGACTAAAAACAGGACTACAAATCGCAACTGCTCTCGAAGTTGGAGACTATTTATTTTGGTCGATCGAAGGATTACAGCAGATTGATCCAAGTTTGTCGATCGGTGCATATGGACAGAACTATCAAATTGCTTCTGGACTAAAAGATCGCTCTCTTGGAAAAGCTTATGGAGTCTTGATGCAGCATCGATTCCCAAGCAACAATACAACGCTACAAACACGAATGGGCGTAAATGGCGATCGCTTTGAAGTTCGATTCCAAGGAACACTAAATTTTTGATAGAGGATTTCAATGTCTAAAGTGATCGTTTCAATTCCAATCAGCTTATTAATTTCATTACCAGTAGCAGCGCAGATTGTTCCTGCAAATGATGGAACAAACACCCAAACTCAGACGAATGGTAATCAAACCGATATCTTTGGCGGAACTCGATCGAGCAATGGAGCAAATTTATTTCATAGCTTTGATCAGTTCAATCTTGCACCCTCACAGATTGCAAATATCCAGTCGAATCCTGCACTACGCAACATTTTCATGCGCATAAATGGGAGTGATCCTTCTATCATTCACGGATTGTTGCAAGTGAGCGGAGGACAATCAAATCTCTTTCTGATCAATCCTTCAGGGATTCTATTTGGGAAAGAAGCACGATTAAACTTACCTGGTACGTTTTCTGCGACTACTGCAACCGGAATTCAATTTGAAAACGGAACATTAAATGTAATTGGAACACCAAACTACGCCAATCTGAATAGTAATCCAACTCAGTTTATTTTTGCACTATCGCAACCCGGTGCGATCGCGAATTTTGGACAGTTATCCGTTCGCTCCGGACAATCCCTAAGCTTAATCGGCGGCTCTGTACTCAATCTCGGATCACTCTCTGCACCAGGTGGACAGATTACCTTAGCCTCAGTTCCCGGTAGCCAAAATGTTCGGCTGAGTCAAACCGGAAATGTGATGAGCTTAGAGTTTCAAAATCCCACAGAATCAGTCTTAAGCAACTGGAATTCGACCACACTATCACAGCTACTTGCGAGAGGTTCAGCACTGAGAGATGCAACCGAATTAACAATGACTGATGATGGCAAAATTCAGCTTAGTGGATCAGCTCTAACGATTTCAAATCAAGCAGGCACAACGATCGCATCAGGAACGATCGCAGGAGAAACGATTCAAATTTTGGGCGATCGTATTACTTTATCCAGTGCAACAATTCGGGCTGATCACAATGGCACAGTGCTAATTGGTGGAGATGTGCAAGGCACTGGAACACTCCCTAGAGCAACAACGAATGTGATTGATCAACAGAGCCAAATTTTTGCAGATGGTGGAAAAATTGTAGTTTGGTCAGATCAAAGCGCTCAATTCTCAGGACAAGCGCAAGCTAGAGAAGGATTTATCGAAATTTCTGGGAAACAACAGCTAGGATTTGCAGGGAGAGTTGATGCAGGCACATCAGGCACAGTATTGTTTGATCCAGAAAACATCATTTTGCGAGAATCTGAACTCTCCGCACTGGGTCAAGAAACATTATTTTTGAAACCT
>JADEXW010000135.1 GCA_015206935.1 Pseudanabaenaceae cyanobacterium LEGE 13415
TTCTTATACTGTGAGATTGCAATTCCTGGCACTCGATGAAATGCTGCCTCTCGGATTGCTGCAACAGTTCCAGAAATATAAACATCAACACCCATATTTCCACCTGAATTAATACCCGACAACACAAGTTTGGTATCAGAAAAAAGATAATTCAGCGCAATTCGACTACAATCTGCTGGAGTTCCCCCGATCGCATATTCTCGATCGTTTCGTTTCTCGACTCGAATTGGTTGCGTCGTCGTTACTTGATGTCCGCAACCGGAATAATGACCGCTTGGAGCAACCAAAATCCCGGCTCCGTTTACTGCTTGCAATAATGCCCGAATTCCCGGCGCATCAATGCCATCATCATTTGTCAAAATAACCGTCATCAGTCTCCCAAATAGATTCCTAATCCGCGAGCGGTTTTCACCAGTGTACTGTCTGGATCAACCACACAATACCGCTGAATGGCATCTCGAATCGGGACATCAATCACTTGTCGATCGTGCCATCCCACCATGCGATCGAATCGTTCTTCTGCGATCAAGTCCACCGCTGCCACTCCAAACGCCGATGCCAGCAATCGATCGAGCGGTGACGGTGTTCCACCCCGCTGGACATGCCCAAGTACCATCACGCGCGTTTCAGCCCCATTGCAGGCGTGAATACTATCGGCAAGGTATTGTCCAATTCCGCCGTATCGCTGTTCGCCGTGAGAATGCACACAGCTAATCGCATCTCCGGTTTCAGTTTTCACCGCTTCCGAAACAATAATCAATGAATAGTTCTTTCCCTGTGCCTGTCGCTCATCTAACTTCCGACAAAGATTGCTAATTTTGTATGGAATTTCAGGAATCAGAATCACATCTGCGCCGCCTGCAATTCCCGCACTAATCGCAATGTGTCCAGCATCCCGTCCCATCACTTCAAGAATCATCACGCGCGAATGACTTGCCGCCGTGAAATGTAATCGATCGAGTGCTTCGGTTGCAATGTTAACCGCCGTATCAAATCCAATCGATCGCTCTGTAATATCAACATCGTTATCGATCGTTTTCGGAATTGTGACTAAATTCATGCCGCCCTGTAGCGCTAATTTGCGGAGAATTGCCATACTGCCATCGCCACCGATCCCGATAATGGCATCGAGATTCAGCATCCGATAGCCTTCGATAATTTCCTCAGATCGATCGAGCATTTGACCATCGGGCATCGGAAACGCGAACGGATTGCCTTTATTCGTCGTACCCAGCAACGTCCCACCATGCGTCAAAATCCGATCGACCTTTTCAATATCCAATGCCATAAACTCTGGAGGTCTTGCCATCAAACCATTTGTGGCGCGAGAAATCCCAAAAACCTTCCAATCATAATCACTCGCTCGATACACGACTGCACGAATCACTGCATTCAGTCCCGAACAATCGCCGCCACTCGTTAAAATACCAATTCGTTTGACTTCGCCCATAATCTTCTACACTGAATAAGTTGTGTGAGTGTATTACGATTCGCCAAAGAGTATTCAAGATTACAGAATTGATTTAGGAATGTCAGAAGAAGCAGACATATTCACAACGATCCCCACTGCACCGGATGATTTTCGATCGGGCTTTGTCGGCATTATCGGACGACCGAATGTCGGCAAATCGACGATCATGAATTTTCTCGTCGGTCAAAAGATTGCGATCACTTCTCCGGTCGCTCAAACGACGCGCAATCGACTACGGGGCATTCTCACGACTCCAGACGCGCAGATTATTTTCGTAGACACTCCTGGTATCCACAAACCGCATCATCAATTGGGAAAAGTCTTAGTTAAAAATGCTCAAAGCGCGATCGATTCAGTCGATGTGGTTCTCTTTGTGGTCGATTGCTCAACTGAATTAGGTGGGGGAGATCGCTATATTGCAGAATTACTCACACAAACTCAAACACCTGTGATTCTAGGATTGAATAAATCCGACCAACAGGGTGATGAACAGTTAGACGATCGCTATCGTGAATTAGCTGAGGAACGCAGTTGGACGATCGCGAAATTCTCAGCGCTAAACGGCGATCGCATGGAAGAATTACAGCGATCGATCATCGAAAATCTAGAACCGGGACCGTATTACTATCCGCCGGATCTCGTTACAGATCAGCCAGAACGCTTCATCATGGGTGAGCTAATTCGAGAGCAAATTCTGTTACTCACTCGCGAAGAAGTGCCGCATTCTGTTGCGATCGAGATCGAAAAAGTCGTTGAAGAACCGAAACTTACAAGAGTTTTTGCGGCAATTAATGTAGAGCGACCGTCGCAAAAAGCAATTTTGTTAGGGAAAGGCGGCGGAATGATTAAATCGATCGGCACTGCTGCCCGTGAACAGATCCAAAAACTGATCGAAGGTCAAGTCTATTTAGAATTGTTCGTGAAAGTTCTTCCAAAATGGCGACAATCACGAGTGAGACTTGCAGAATTTGGATATCGAGTGGAAGAAGATTAGTCTTGCCCAAAAACCGCATCGATCTCTCTCATGCAGCACTCGAATCTCTCAATACTCAGAAGCCACCCACGATCGATTTTTATTGTTTCTTTCAACCTTATGAAGCGATTCCTACCCTTTGCTCTCCGTTCTGCACTATTGGGTGTCTGTAGCTCAATCGCGATCGCTGGATTCAGTCCGATTCTGCAACCAACCTTCGCTGAAAGTTCACAAACACAGTCGAAGCCAAGACCCACTCCGCAAGAGTTCGACACCATTTCACCTGCTACTGCGTGCTGGAGGTTGTCCTACAGTCTCAATAGTGTGAAGTATCAAAGTCAGTTAAACCTAAATCGCGATCGCGGTACGCTTTCAACGACGCTCACTCGCCAAAATGGGCAACCTGACTTGAAACAACAAACCGTCAGAGTGAGCGATGTCGATAGCGATGGTTGGATTCGACGGCAACTGTTTTTCTGGCTGAATCGTCTGCAACAGCGAAAAGCAACCGAACAAGAACTAGCACAGATTAACCAGCAAATCGATCGCGGGAATTTGACCGGGACAGACTTGGAGAGGGCAAAGCAATTCGCGCGATCGCTTCAAGCACTGCTGAATAGTTCTGAGCCTCAAACGGCTGTGCTGACCCAGATGAAAACAGAAGCAGTGCAGCGATTTAAACAGTCCCAACAACAACTTGAAGCCCAAGCAAAACAATCTGAGCAAACCCTAGTACAACAAGTTGAGCAGCGCCGACAGCAAGTTTTAGCTGCGCTGCGAGAGCCGAACCAGCGAAGACAGCTAGAAGAGCAGCTTCGTCAAATTAATGCTGCGATTCGATCAGGACAGTTACGCGGCGATCAGTTGAAGCAAGCACAGCAGGCACAACGAGAACTGCAACAGCTTCGTGACAACCCAAATAGTGTTGAGGAACGTGCCAAGGAGTTTCAAGCCCAGCAGCTAAAGGAGATTCGCAGCGAACTGCAACGTGCATTAGAACAGGCGCGAGCTGAATTGAGCAAGCAGATGCTGATGATCGAGAATCGTGACAATATTTTAGTTGTCGTCACATCCACGCCAGAGGACGCTCGCGCTCGTGAGGGAACAGTGCCGCAAGCCTTTTCTTTACAAATTCGGAATAATCAATATGATGCCAGAACTTGTAATGCTAACGGTGAGTGTGTTCCCATCACTGTCTCACCTTGTTCCTAAGCGCGATCGCAAAATTATTGAGGGCGCGTCAGCGAACCCGCACGATCGAGCTGCGATCTGGACGAGATCGCAGCCTAATAGTCTATTGAGCTTTTCCAATCTCGAATCTGCCTACCCTTCAGCGTTGTGGAATGGACAACCGCTTGCTTTAACTTGTCCATTCCGTTGCGCTTTTCCACCTTGAGTCAGCTTTTCCAAAAACGCATTGGTATCAAAGTAATGCTCAAGGGACTCAATCTTGAGATCATCGGAGACTCTTGCAATACTTAATCCAACAATTTCCACGGTTTCTCCAGTGGGTTCAAAGTCTTTGTAGCGTCCGGTGAACGTGCCCCAGTGTCGCCATTTGAAAGTTACATGAGGGGGGCCAGAAAGGACTTCGATCAACTCCCAGACAAATCCTTTCGGAAACGCGGTATGAAACAGATTGGCTGAGGTTTCAAAGTCTTCGGTTTTGGGATTGTAATGTTCGGTTTCGGTGAGAAACAGATTGTAAGTTCCTTGCTCAACTACATCGGCTGCGGTGTAAGCTTTTCCACCGTTCGTACTCATGCGGAACTTGTCTTGTACGATCGAGACCCACTGTTGCGGATTCGTTTTGAAGCTGGCTTCCATCTCAAAGGCTCGCACTAAATTTTGTACGATCGCTTCAAGAGAACCTTCGAGGTGCTGATACTGGCTTTCTTGTTTGAGAAACGCATTGGTGCGGTGGTACTGCGGTGGCAGTGTGTATCGCCATGTGGCATCTGCGGTTTGCTCGATCACAGTGTCACGGTCTTGCACCCAAAGGGGCAATTGGGACGACTCGGCTGCACTCATATCGGCTGCTCCTCTTTAGGTTTGCTTAAGATTTGCAGACATCGTACCACTGGAGAAATTGCAAATGAATAGATTGCAAGTTTATAAAAGTAACGCGAGCAATAAACTAAAACTATATTGAAAGAATAGCTAGCATCGTAAGACTATTCCTTATCAATAAAGATGCTGAGAACCTCGTGTCTTAGACCTACCGTGTTGTTTTCACTAAAAAACCCGCCAGCGATCGCTAGCGAGTTCTTCTAAGATTCAGCTAGCTCAAATCGTTTTCGCTTCAACCGGAACCGCTGGAATTGCCACCTCATGAGCGCGTTCAATCTTCGCACCCAATCCTTTTAACTTCGCTTCGATATTGTCATAACCTCGATCGAGGTGATTCAATCCCCGAACCGTGGTCATTCCTTCCGCTGCCAAGCCTGCAATCACTAACGCCGCAGATGCGCGTAAATCAGTTCCCTGAACCGGCGCACCCGACAACTGAGGCACACCCCGAACGATCGCGATATTGCCCTTCAAGCGAATATCTGCGCCCATCCGATTCAGTTCCGCCACATGCTGGAGGCGATTCTCAAATAGCGTTTCCGTAATCACGCTATCGCCTTCTGCCAACGTCAACAGCGACATAAATGGCGCTTGTAAATCCGTTGGAAATCCTGGGAACGGCAACGTTTCGATATCGGTTCCTCGGAATGATCCCGCAGGCAAGACTCGAACCGTGTCTGGAGCATCGATCGCAACTTTCACGCCGATCTCATGCAATTTCGCGATCGCAGCACTGAGATGATCCGGCACAACCGGAGACAGACTAATCTCCGATCGCGTAATCGCACCCGCTAGCAGAAACGTACCCGCTTCAATGCGATCGGGGACGACCGAATAATCAACTTCATGCAGCTTCGGAACGCCATTGATCACGATCCGATTGGTTCCTGCACCGCGAATCTGTGCGCCCATTGCCCGACAGAAGTTCGCTAAATCGACCACTTCCGGTTCTTGAGCCGCATTCTCGATGATCGTTTCCCCTTCTGCCAGAGTTGCCGCCATCATGATGTTTTCCGTCGCTCCAACGCTGGGAAAATCGAGATAAATTCTGGCTCCAGTTAACCGTTTCCGATTGCCGCGAACATGAGCATTCACGACACCATGTTCGATGATCACTTCAGCGCCGAGGGCTTGTAGACCTTTAACGTGCAGATCAACCGGTCGATCACCGATCGAGCATCCACCCGGTAGTGGAACCTGTGCCACTCCAAGCCGCGCCAGCAATGGGCCTGCGACAAAGAAACTCGCTCTTAACTGACTGACCAAATCGTAAGGCGCTTTCGACTGGGTAATCTCAGACGCATCCAGATCGAGAATGCCTTGGCTGTGAGAGACTTTCACCCCTAATGCCGTCAAAATCTCACCAATGCGGGTGATATCGAGCAGCGAAGGGACATTGCGTAACCGACAAGTTCCTGAGCATAAAATGGAACCCGCCATCAATACCAGCGCAGAATTTTTTGCGCCGCTAATCGTAACATGCCCGCTCAGGGGCTGCTTACCCCAGATATGAAGCACAGGATGACGGTCTTCGGGTGAAGATTGAGAATTTGACAAGCTGGGAGCGAGAGTGATGGGTCTGTCCTCCTGAGTCGGCATGTTTTACAATTACTTCAAATTTGGTTTAGATTCTACCGGAAAGTTGGTAAATGTCTAGCAAAGAAGTAGACAGTCAACGTTGCCAAATTTCAACCGTAAAAACTCGATCGAAGAAAAGGATTGACATTCCGAATTCAGTAGGTCACAATCAGAGATCGCGACACTCAATCGAGTTTGCCCTGCGGGACTGGCGGAATTGGTAGACGCGCTAGATTCAGGTTCTAGTGTTCGCAAGGACTTCCGGGTTCAAGTCCCGGGTTCCGCATTATTAAAACGGGTTGTTCTAGGTTCAGAGCATCCCGTTTTTATTTGGACAATTTTTCTTATCAATTAAAGTCTACCGATAGAAAAAATTGAATACTTACAATTGTCCGGAAATGGGTTGACAAGTATTATTCACTGCGGTTGTATTCACTGGAATCAGTTCATCCCGCTGCAAAATCTGATTGTCTACGCCTAACGCTCTGACATCGCAAATTCCAGTCGCTCCAGGTGCAACGAGCAGCAACATTCCATCGAGACCGCGATCGCGCAACACTTTTCCATTATTAAAAGTCACTTCGACCGCTGCCACATTTGGTTCTAGGATTTCACCATAAAAAACGGTGTACTGCCGCTTATCTTTCACGTTCGATCGACCGACTCCGTATTCAATCAATTTCTTTGAGTTCTCTGATTTTTTAGTCTGCCGTATGAAATAGCTTCCTGATCCCATCAAGTTCCATTCCATGCCGTTACGCTTTACCACTCGGTAGCTCAACATCGATTGAGGTTTCGGCTCTCTGGACTTCACGATCGAGCGATCGTCTAAGCAATTCCCACGATATAGGGCGACCATGCCTTCTGCCCATTTCCGCACCGTCAACACCTGAAAATCTTTTGCTTCCTTGGGGGACTGACCTGGACAGGTAAAGGGGCGACGAATCATTTCTTCTGGAGTCGCCGCTACAAGCGAAACCGTATATCCAACAGGCGCAAGACACATCAATACCACCAAGCCACCCAGCCAGCGTCGAATCATGGTCAGTTCCTTATAGGCAACAGAGATAGAAAACAATAAGACAGTTTGCCTGAATTTTAAGCAGGTTGTCTCTTTCTACGGGGGAGTTTTAAGATTTGCTTATACTTTAGCTGCTAAAAGCTGATTTGCACGAACATTTACAGTGCAGTGAAGCTTGCGACATTTTCTCGCACGGATCTAGCTGAAGTATGAAGCGCATTCCGTTCTGTTTCTGTTAATTGCAGTTCCAAAACGGTCTCGATTCCTTGACATCCCAAGCGGCAAGGCACGCCGATGAAGACATCATTCAAATCGTATTCGCCTTTCAGGTAAGCCGCGACGGGTAACAATCGAGATTTGTTATACAAAATTGCTTCGACCATTGAGCAAGCTGATGATGCTGGAGCATAAAAAGCACTTCCGGTCTGCATCAGTTCAACAATTTCCGCCCCTCCATTGCGCGTTCGATCGATCAATCGCTCGATCGTGCTTTCTGGTAATAGTTCAGTAATCGGAATTCCGTTAACGGTGGAATATCTCGGCAATGGAACCATCAGATCGCCATGCCCACCTAAAACCGTGGCGCTAATATCTGCGATCGATACATCTAATTCCATTGCAATAAAAGTCTGAAATCGAGCCGAATCCAGCACTCCTGCCATTCCCATCACTCGATGCGGTGGAAGTCCGCTCGCTTGCCAAGCTAAATGAGTCATCACATCAAGCGGATTCGTAATCACAATTAAAACTGCCTGTGGCGAGTGAGCGATCGCGCTTTTCACCGTTTCCCGCACAATTTTCGCATTGGTTCGGAGTAAATCATCGCGGCTCATTCCAGGCTTACGAGGAATTCCAGCGGTAATCACAATCACATCTGATCCAGCCGTATCACTGTAGTTGTTTGTGCCGATAATTTGTCGATCGTGCCGTTCCACTCCCCGCGCTTCCATCAGATCAAGTGCTAATCCTTGGGGGCGACCTGCGATGACATCTAGAAGAACCACATCCGCTAAATTTTTCTCTGCAACTCTTTGAGCCAAAGCACTGCCGACATTTCCGGCTCCGATCACAGAAACACGAAATTGAGTACAACTCGGAAAGCTCATAAAATTGCCGCCAGTGCGATCGTTTTAGTTTAGCGCTCTCGGCTCGATCGACTGGCGGCAAGATGTGATTCTTTAGGTTTTGATTTACTTGAAAGATTCGAGCTGGTCTTGTCTCAGCCAGATGTTCGGGGTGGGAACTTTGCCAAATTTAACGAAAGCATAGTCACCTCTGAGGTCTACGACTTCGCCTTGGGTTTCAAAAATATAGCTTGGAAAGCGAGGATCACTGGCTTTGGCTTCCAAGCTATTTTCGAGTTTTTCGCGGATTACACGAACCATTTCGCCTCTTTTAACGGGCATAACGTACCTCACAAGTCTCTGATTCTTATTATGTTGTAATTTCGTATCGACTGCGATGGAACTTTGCGAGCGTTCGGATAGAAAGGAATCTAAATGTTCTGTGTCAACACTTGATCTAGCGACATCAGCCACTGATAGCAAGGTTCGTCGATCGGAGCAACTTCTCGACGGTATTGTGCAAGAGATTCAACATACGCTTTAAGCCAAGCCATCGCAAGTCCTGACTCTGTAACGCTCCCTTCTGCTAATCCGCGATCGAATTGCCGTTTAACCCAATTCTGTAGAGTTAAGATTTCGATCGTAATTCCATAAATATCTTCAATCTCCTCGCATCGCTCTTGTAATTCATCCAAACGTTCAGGGACATCACTCGTCACGAAGCCTGCTCGTTCTACCGCAGGATGAACTTCTAACTTCTCCGATAATTCTTCTAGTTCATCTCGTAAATAAGATTTACCAAATTTCGCATCCCAAGCTTCTACAATCTGTCGATTCTCTAGAAGTTCGATATCACCGATATTTCCATGTTTCTTATTTGCGGAACGCATTTGTGAGAGAGGCTTGAGAACACAAGTTGGAAACGCTTGATATTCTTGGAGAGCCTGCATAAGGCTGTGCATCGAAATTTCCATTAGACGAGCAGCATAATCAGATCGATGAATGTGCTGCAAGATTAAATTGAGAGCAATTTCTTGATTGATCACAACACTCTCAAAGAATAAGTTGCATTTTTCAATGACTTGTGACGCAAGCTTTCTAAAGTTTCCTGCTTGATTGAGCAATTGACAAAGAAGATACTGCAAGGCGATGTCAGGGAGAATTTCGTGATTTTCAATGAGCTCAACCAGATTCGCCCATTCGAGCCGTGCGCCTCGGATGTTTGCTTTGTACACCAGAGAATATGGGTAATTCTCTGCTAGGCTGCGCGTCATCATAAATCCATCAGCGTTGAGTTTTAGTAACTCATAGGCTCTTAAAGTGGGTGTAATATATTGCTTATCTAGCGATCGCATTGAGATGCCATCGCACCAAGAGAAATCTCGTCTACTTGCGCTTCCTTTATGAAGTCTGACGCTTTGCTCTGGAGCAATTGATTTAATGCATAGCTGCAAAATTGTTAAACCAACTAATGCTCTACCCACCTCGCTGGTAATTGACTGCACTAATTGGTCTAGAAGCTGTTTTTGCTCATGCGTGAGTTGTTCAAAATCAAGCTCTAAAGATCGATCGCGGCACACAAGAATTTGCCTCACTAAATAGCCCTGATTTAGCTCCTCTGAAATTCTGGTATATCGCTCTCGCGCTAAGGGTGTCATTCCTCCTTCTGGAAAGCGTTGAATCCTACCATCTGGCAAAACTAATTCGCTTCGATTTAGATAAACTTTCAAATGCAACTCATTCATCGGGATTGATCACAGTGTTTTACGAAGTTGTACGCTTTTTGGATTCAATGTAGGAAAAGCATATGGAATTAGATATTCGCCTCTTGGAATTTGTGCATTCGTGTTGTGGCTCCGAACTTCATACCCGATTGATCGCAGAGCTTGAAGATAGCTAAAGACTTGTTCTACAGAAACATTCCATTCAATTGCGAGTTGCTCTACTGTCAATTGTTTTGCTGTTCCAATACATCTCGTAACGCATTGAATGACTCGCCAAAGTGGAGGCACTTCTCCTTCTATTTGAAAGGACATAATTCCGCTAATTCGCGGTTTGTATTGATAGTAGCCAGAGAGCTGAACTAAGTCAGCTTTGC
>JADEXW010000136.1 GCA_015206935.1 Pseudanabaenaceae cyanobacterium LEGE 13415
TTTTATTCCAACCGAAGACACTGGACAATTGATGGGCAATACTAAAGCTGCTCAAGATATTTCCTTTAATGATATGTTGCAGCATCAACAAGCAATTATTGATATCTTGCGACAAGATCCGAACATCGAAGCAGTGAATTCGATCGTAGGATCTGGAGGCCCAAATGGTTCAACCAATTCAGGACGGATTAACATTCGATTAAAACCTCGATCGCAGCGCGAATTGGGTGCTGATGAGATTGTTCAAGAACTGACTCCAAAGCTCAGACGAGTTCCAGGAATTCAAGCATTTTTACGATCGCCACCTGCAATTCCGATCGGGGGTCAACAAACTAATTCTACCTATCAATTCACGTTACAAAGCCTGAACATTGATGATCTGAGACAATCGATTCCGCCCTTACTTCAAAAGGTAAGAGCGATTCAAGGATTGCGCGGTGTGGATAGTGATCTGCAACTGAGTACACCGCAAGTTGAAGTAAAAGTCGATCATGATAAAGCTGCGAGTCTTAACGTTACTGCGGCATTAGTTGAGAAAGCATTGAGTGATGCGTATGGCTCTGGGCAAATCTCAACGATTTACACACCAGACAATCAATACTATGTGGTGATGGAATTAAAGCCAGAATATCAACGTGATCCGACTGCATTATCAATGCTGTATGTTCGATCGAACACCGGACAATCGATTCCGCTCAGTGCGATCGCAACTTTGAATGAAACGGTTAGTCCACTCACAATCAATCACTTATCTGGGTTACCTTCAGCGACGATTTCTTTTGATACTGCTCCTGGTGTTTCACTCAGTCAAGCGACCGATGAGATTAAACAAGCTGCAAAAGCAGTTTTACCTTCAACAGTGACTGCTAGTTTTCAAGGATCATCACAGGTATTTCAACAATCATTTAGTGATTTAGGCGGATTGTTGTTAGTGTCGATCGTCGTGATCTACTTAATTCTTGGCATTCTCTACGAAGACTTTATTCACCCGCTAACGATCTTATCCGGTTTACCTTCTGCGGGTTTTGGTGCATTACTCACATTGTTAATCTTTCAAGTCGAGCTAAATCTTTATTCGTTCATTGGCTTGATTCTGCTCGTCGGCATCGTGAAAAAGAACGGCATTATGCTGGTAGACTTTGCGATCGAGCGTCAACGACATCATGGAAAAACCGCGCTAGAAGCGATTCACGAAGCTTGCTTAGTTCGATTTCGTCCGATCATGATGACCACAATGGCAGCTTTGATTGGAACATTACCGATCGCATTAGGAGTTGGATCTGGATCAGAATCGCGTCGTCCTTTGGGAATTGCGATCGTCGGTGGATTGTTGTTCTCGCAGATTTTGACGCTCTATCTTACGCCTGTGTTTTATCTGTATCTCGAAGCATGGCGAACTAAATTGCAGTCTACCAATCGCAGAACGACTTTATCTGAGCAGGGTTAAGAATCGAAAGGTGAGAAAGAAATTTCTCACCCCTCTAATTCTTATGCAACCCGCTTTTCGAGGTATTGTCCGATCATTTGCTGTTCACCCGCACGAGAAATGATCGTTTGACGAGTCCGATACTTACCGCCGATGAGTTTCAGTTCTTCTTCAAACACTGAGCCTTTGTATTCTGTTCTGAGGCAGAGTGTATCGGGATTGTTGAAATAGAAGCCTGCGGTGATTGGTTTAGAAGTTGCAAAACCGCGATCGCGATACAACACGGAGCCAAGCACACCAAATAGAGTCGATCCTTTTGATTCTGTACGTCCGGAGACGGTGTTTTCGCTGTCCCAGGTGACGGCTGCACCACAAGTCATTGCAGCTTCATCTTCCAGTCCATGCAAACGAGCCAGTTCGATCAACTCAGGCGATCCTTGCTCCAAGAAACGAATCGTAATCAGACTTACCACTTCCTTCGCTTCACCATCGGGCAGCGTGTAATATCGGCGTTCCGATCGCCATTGCCCTTCGGATTGCTGGAAGAAGGCTTCGATTAACTGGTCGTCCGCTTTGGAGGAAAGTATAGATACAGTCACAGGACACCGCTCCTTCGAGAGTAAATAGTAGCTACGAAACTTATAGATTGAATTCGGAAGTTAGATCACTTCCCTAGGAATTAATCAAGATAGATTTTACAAATTTTAATATACTCAGGAATGGGGAGTTCAGCAATAGACCCTAGATAGAAGAGTCCGTCTGTCATCATAGATACAAGTTCGCAGCGTGAAGGTCGATGCAAGTTCTAGAAGTTGAGCAGTTACAAAAAACGTACCGAAGCGGTGGAAAAACCGTGGAGGCAGTCAGAAACGTTTCTTTCAATATCAATCGTTGCGAGGTGTTGGCGTTTCTGGGGGCAAATGGAGCCGGGAAAACCACCACGATTAAAATGATCGCGGGATTGATTTTGCCCGATCGAGGACAGGTGAAAATCGCTGGGCGTGATCCGCATCGACAGTCGATCGCGCTGAAGTCGGTTGGAGCCGTTCTGGAAGGCAACCGCAACGTTTACTGGAGATTAACTCCCGAAGAGAATTTAGAGTATTTCGGGGTTCTGCGGGGATTAAGCGGTCATGTGGCGCGTCAGAGAGCAAAGAGCTTATTAGAGCGATTTGAACTGATACCCAAGCGAAATACGATCGTGCAAAATCTCTCGCGCGGAATGCAGCAGAAATTAGCGATCGCAGTTGCGCTGATTCATGAGCCACAGTTACTTTTACTCGATGAACCGACGCTTGGATTAGATGTGGAAGCAACTCAAACCGTAAAGCGTTTGGTGCGAGAAATTGCTTCTGAAGGACGCGCGATTTTGTTGACCACGCATCAGTTAGATATTGCTGAAGAATTGTCCGATCGCGTTGCCATTATTAAACAAGGCGAGATCGTCGCTCAGGAAAGAACGGAAACGTTGATTCAGCAGTTTTCTGGAGACTCGTATCGGATTGAACTAGAGCAAGAATTGGACAGCGATCGCATGAGTAAATTAAGCGCGATCGATGCCGTGATCGAAGGCAAAACGGTTTATGTTCGTCAGACCGATTGGCTGTATGAAGCGTTAGAGATTTTGAAGCCGTTGTCCATCATCCGAGTTGAGAAGGATCAAGCGAATTTGGTCGATGTGTTCTTGAAATTGGTGAAGAGATAGATGTTTGAATTATTCATTGCTCAACTCAAGTGGAGTTGGATTCAGTACAAGCGTTACGCGCATGAGATTATCGGCGGCATTGTGGCGTTGACGGTAACGTTTTACGGACTTTTCCTGAGCGTTGGCTATATTGCAGGTGGAAGTATTCGATTTGGCGATCGCTTAGATGCTGTCATCGTTGGATATGTTTTGTGGTCGCTGATCATTTTTATTATGAATGGTGTGAATGCCACATTGCAGCGAGAAGCACAAGTTGGAACGTTAGAGCAGCTATTCATTTCACCGTTCAACGTTCGGAAAACTTTATTGTTGAGAGCCGTTTCCGATCTTGTTTTTCAATCTGTATTGATTACATTCGTGCTACTGCTCATCATGTTGTTAACAGGCAGATGGCTCGCATTTTCTCCGGTTCTCATTTTGCCATTAATTACTGTGATCCTTGGTGCGTATGGTTTAGCGTTTGCGATCGGAAGTCTCACCCTCATCTTCAAAACCGTTCAACAAATCGCCGGAATTCTGAACTTCTCATTGCTGTTTATTTTGACGATTCCAACGGAAACTTGGACAGGAGTGCAGCGATATCTCGGATACCTAATTCCAATGACCGCAGGCGCAGGCGTAATGCGGGATTTGATGGCGCGTCAGGCGGGAGTCGATTGGATCAGTTTAGGAGCCGCGTTTTTGAATGGAATCTTTTATTTTACGATCGGCATGATTCTCTTCCGCTGGTCAGAACGCGAAACGAAGCGACGAGGTAAATTAAGCGGATACTAACTCGCAAATTGTTTTATAGCAATCCTGAATTAGTCGTGAAATTTAGGGTTGATCGTGCCCCCTAAATCCCCCAAATTTGGGGGACTTTGAAATCTGAAGTCTTCTTAGAGTTGGAGAAATTGCTTCACCTCAAAGTCCCCCAGAATGGAGGATTTAGGGGGCTTTAGAAGCGTTCATCACTCAGATACGATCGCTATATCATCGAGTATGCCGCTTGTGCGACTTGGTGCAATACGCCATCGAGATTAAAAGATTGCTGTCCAGGAATTAAGCGCCAGAAATAGTTAATAATTTGCTGAACTTGCGCCATGATGCGATCACTGCCGATACCAAAAAATTGCAGTCCAAATACGATCGCAGCCACTAATAATGCTGTTTTCAAAGTCGCTTTAATCACCCGAACGAGCCAGAGAAATACAATCCCTGTAATGATGACTGAACCCGCTAATAATAGAAGTTCCATTGCTCAAATTGAAGATTGAATCTTCCTACTTTAGCTCATACGGGGAAAATCCGATCGCTTGAGAAAAGTCAGTATTTCGTAGGTCTGCATACTCAAATCGGGTGTGGGTTAATTCCGCTCCACGAAACGAAGTCCCGATCGCATTTTGCAATTCATAAATGATTCGGTTGATCGATAAAAACGTAAATGCAAGAAAAACGATTGTTGCAACGCTAGAAGCAATCCCAAATGTAGAATTTTGGTTGATAAAAAACGCATTGGCGATCGTACTCCAGAAAAATGCGGCAACGTAATTCGCGATCGCACCTAAAATGCTAACGGTTACTTTATAAGTTGTTCTACGACGGAATTTTGAGAATAACAGCATGATTGCAACCCCGATCGGAGCGCTATAGATTGCAATCATCGTATTGTTTTCATCTAGAAACGATAAGATTCGATGTAGCCATTCTTGAGTACTAAAAATTGGCTGATTCGGTGGAAAAATCAAATGTGACAGCAAGCCGGGATAAAAGAAAGCGACACCAAAAGCCAAAATTGATCCGACCAGTGCGCCTGTCGTGATTGTTAAAATTCTTCCAAGCTTTGTTTTTAGTGTAAGCGCTGCGATCGCAGAAGTAATCCCCGCCAGATTCACGATTCCATAAAATAGTGAAACATGCGGCGTTGTGAAATCTAATGGCGATTGTCCGATCGTATTAAAAAATAATCGTGACATCACATCGCCAGCAAACAGCAGAATTGCAATCACCCAGAGTGCTAGATAAATTCTCTGCCGTATCGACAATCCAGCTTTGACATTGGCAAAATCAGAACCGCTAAGAATCGCACCTGAGAAATCACAGCCTCGGATATCTGCACCTCGAAAATTCGTTAACGCAAAATTCTTTCTCCGAAACGATCGATTCCGCAAGTCACGATTAATAAAATGAGTCATAGTTAGGAAAAACTGTCGCGCACATCTAATTTATACCTATGCAACATCGCGATCGGGCAAATTTCAGGAAAATCGTCAGTGTGTTGGTGCTGATTTTGCTCATGATTCCGATCGCGCTATACAGTCGATCGCAATTTTCTCGACCGCCTCGCACCGATGAAACGCGATCGCTTTTTCCGGGAATCACTTATGAACGGCAAGCCTTATCCGAGCCGCGTCCGGTGATGCTGCATCAAGTGTCGATCGATCTCACAACTCCCGGTATTCGTCCCTTTGTCACGCCAGGAATTCGAGCCGTTCCCCCGAATCGCTCTGAAACTCAGGCTCGAACGGTGACTGAATTTGTAGACGAATTTTATTTGCAACTAGGCGTGAATGCGAATTTTTTCGAGCCATTTCGCGAAGAAACTCCCTGGGATTTTTACCCAAAGGTTGGACAGTCGGTGAACAATTTGGGGCAAGTCACCTCAAATGGAAACAATTACTCTCCTGCACAAGCGGGCTGGTCAGTGGTTTGTTTTCTGCCTCAAAATCGGGTTCAGTTTGATCAAAGTGGATTCTGCCCAAAGGAAACAGAGCAAGCCGTAGCAGGAAACGATTTGCTAGTGAAAGATGGGAAACCTGTCCCGCCGCCGCCGCACATTGCACCCAAAGATAAGCCTTACTCTCGGACTGTAATTGCGATCGATAAGTCTGGTAAAAAGCTTTGGTTGATTCTCGTGGATGGGAAACAGTTGCAATACAGCGAGGGTTTAACGTATGTGGAAATGTCAGACTATTTGATGCGATTAGGGGCACAAACGGCGTTGAATTTGGACGGTGGCGGGTCAGTAACGTTGGCGGTTCAAACTCCCACTGGGGCAAAGGTTTTGAATGCACCGATTCAATCGAGAATTCCGATGCGAGAGCGTCCGGTGGCATCACATCTGGGATTCTTTGCTCCGAAGAATTCGAGATAGAGCGTTGAATTCTTGACAAAGCAACTGCAATGGAAATTAGACTTCTTGCGTGAATGCCCTGGCGAATTCCATTCGGTAGGCATTTTTGATTCACGCAAGAAGTCTATTGATGCCTTGGTAGACCCATGAAAAACGATTCCAGATTGGCGGTGGCACAGAGCGGTGCAACATCTCGTGTATACACAGTAGAACTCGATTATTTCCCAGTCTCGATCGTCACTTCCGCCGACATCCCTGGAGTAATTGCTTGCTCGAATCCACGAATACTATCTCGATCGAACACGACCCGCACTGGAATCCGCTGCACCACTTTCGTAAAGTTTCCGGTCGCATTATCCGGAGGCAACAACGCAAACTGAGCGCCCGAAGCTGGAGCAATACTTTCCACTCGTCCCGTAAACGTATGATGCGGGAACGAATCGAGTTTAATCTCAGCTTTTTCGCCAGGGCGCATATTCTCTAACTGCGTCTCTTTGAAATTCGCAGTCACCCAATACTGATCATCCACGATCGCAAGCAACGGCGATCCAGGCTGAACTTGCTGACCGACTTGCACATTCTTACGTCCGACTCGTCCACTAACTGGAGCCGAAATCGTCGTATAAGCTAACTGCTGTTGAGCATTCTTCAAAGCAGCTTGAGCTTGTGTAATGGCAGCTTGAGCCGTTTGATAATCCGCTTGGCTTACTTGAGTCTGAACGCCTTTTGCTTGTGCAGCTTGAATGCTACCTTGCGAAGAATCTAGTCCCGATTGAGCGGTCGCAACCGCTTGTTCAGCTTGAGCCACTTTTGCTTGAGCTTGGCGTACTCCTTGAGAAGCCCCATCTCTTTGCGCTCTCGCAACTTCATAGGCTTGACGGGCACTATCCAAATCCCGCTGCGAGACTGCACCCGAACTAAACAGCGATTGATATCGATTGAAATCTGCTTGTGCCTTCTGCAAAGTCGCATTCGCTTGATCTAAAGCAGCTTGGGCAGCAGGGACTCCCGCTTGAGCTTCTGACACTTGCGCTTGAGCGGACGCGATCGCAGCTTGAGCTTGTCCGAGTCCCCCTTGTGCCTGAGTCGTCGCAGCTTCGGCATTCTTCGCAGACAGAGCAATACTCACTTGTGCTGAAGAGGCTTTGCGCTGGGCAGCTTGGAGGTCGGCTTGCGCTTGATTGAGCTTGATTTGATAATCCCGCTGATCTAGCTGGATCAGCGCTTGTCCGGCTTGGATTTGTTGGTTGTCTTCGACATACACCTGATCGACGGTACCTGAAATGCGAGAACCGACTGGGTGAATGTTTCCGGTCACAGTGGCATTATCGGTCGATTGATGGGTAGAGGCGAACTGCCAATAGTTGTAGCCGAATGCGCCTGCCGCGATCGCGCCTCCGATTCCCAATCCTGCCAGCGCCATCTTCAATCCTTTGCGATTCTTCGGGGCTTTCGGAGTTTCGACCACAGGCTGATCTTGAACAGGCTCAGATTGCTGCGGTTCAGCGACTGGAGCTTGTCTTAACTCAACGATCTCCGGAGCTTCAGGTTGATGACCATTTAATGAGGCGGCTTTCATGGCAAATCTCTCAATGAATCGATGGAACAGGTTGAATAACGAGCAAAAATGTTTAGTACCCTAACCTTTTCAACTGTTCTTATCATACTGGAGATTTGTTTAGTGTACGTACTTTTTTAGACAGAGAAAGCCGAATCTTTAGAGCGGTTTCCCGACGATCGCTTCTCACCCAAATGGGTTAAAGTCTGGGCTAAGACTCGATTGTGATGGAAACTTTGGTAGAGTTCCTATAGCTTTTGAGAGACTGCCGCATGGACGAGACCATCAATTTCGATCGTCCTGAACTGATATCACGCATTCGTGCCTTTCAAGCGCAAGTTCAGGAATTTCAGCAAACGATCGAAGAACTACCCAACCCGATTCAACCCTCGATCGAGCGATCGCTGTCTACGATTCTGACGCAGTTGGAATCTGTTCTGAATCCCCAAACTGCGCCACTGTTTATTGCGACCCATGCTAGTGAGGATCATTGGTCAGCCCTGAGCCATTGTTTACCGTTCGGCATCTTTAGCTGTGATGTGCAGGGACGCTGTATTTATACGAATCCACGCTGTGAAGAGATTTTAGGACATCCGTTAGAAGAAAGTTTAGGCGATCGATGGATGAATTATGTCCATCCGGAAGATCGCGATCGAGTCGTCCCCGGTTGGATTGAAGATGCCAAAGCGGGACGATCTCGCACCGATCAATTTCGGATTAGGACTTCTGAAGGAAAAATTCGCTGGCTTTATAGCCGAACGGCTCCGATGTTTTCAGCCACAGGAGACCTGATTGGACATACAGGAACGATCGAAGATATTACCAGTCAAAAGCTGGCAGAAGATCAGATTAAATCTTCTTTGCTAGAGAAAGAAGCGCTGCTGAAAGAAATTCATCATCGGGTTAAAAATAACCTGCAAATTATTTCGAGCTTGATCTATTTACAAGCGCAACGAATTGATGATCCAAAGGCGCGGCAAATCTTTGAAGATAGTCAAAGTCGCATTAGCTCGATGGCATTAGTTCACGATAGTTTGTATCGATCGCAAGACTTTGCGCGAGTGAACTTATCCGAATATGTTCAAACCCTGACATTTAGTTTATTTCATACCTATCGAATTCAGTCCGATACTATCAATTTAGTCCTGCGAGTTGATCCAGGCGTTGTTGTCAGCTTGGAAAAAGCGATCCCTTGTGGACTGATCTTAAATGAACTAATGACGAATGCTTTGAAGCATGGATTTATGGGCGAAGAAACTGGAGAAGTAACCGTGACTTTGCTCAATCAATTCTCTCAAGTTTGTTTAATGGTTGAGAACGATGGGAAAAATCTACCTGAAAGTTTCGAGCTACAAAAAATTCGATCGATGGGACTGCGACTTGTTAATGCGTTAGTTGATCAACTGAATGGCAAAGTTACAGTCGAGAAAGCGCAAAAAACTCAATTTAAAGTGATATTTGATTGTGCTTAACTCTTGATTTAAAGATTGACAACATCCCGTACAATGATGGGGGTTGTTGAGTGATTGGAACGTTGAAAACAGCAAAAATTCTCGTGGTTGAAGATGAAAGTGTGGTGGCTTGGCATGTGCAGGAAGCCTTGCAGACGCTTGGGCATCAGGTCATTGCGATCGCAACAAATGCTCGCCAAGCGATTCAAATCGCTACACATCAGCGTCCCGATCTGGTCTTAATGGATATTTGCTTGCAAGGAAAAAACGATGGCGTTTCTGCGGCAGAATATCTCTATCTGAATTTAAATTTGCCTGTCGTTTATCTCACCGCTCATGCAGATGAATATACGCTGAGACGAGCGACTGAAACTTCTCCCTTTGGGTATGTTGTCAAGCCGTTTCAAGAAGCTGTTTTACAATCTACAATTCAAGTCGCGCTGCGTCGTCATCAGATGGAAGTCGCCCTTAAAGACACACAGCAATGGTACGCGACCACGCTGGTTAGCATTGGCGATGCAACGATCGCGACCGATGTGGATGGCTTTATTACCTTTATGAATCCGGCAGCGGAATTTTTCACAGGTTGGACACAAGAGCAAGCCCTAGGAGAATTTGCGGGGCGTGTGTTAGATCTGATTGATGAAGAAACCGGAGCCGCGATCGACAATCCGATTCTGGCGGCTTTGTGTCAGGGTGATACAATTACTCTGCCCGATCGTGCAGTCTTACGATCGCGAGATGGAACGGAACGACCTGTGGGAGATAGTGCCTCCCCGATTCGCAACCGAGACGGAGAGATTATTGGTGGCGTTATGGTGTTTCAGGATATGAGCGATCGCCGCCAGCGCGAATCGAGTTTAGATGCCCAAAAACAAATTCTAGAAACCACTCAATCGCTATTGTGTGCCCAGTTGAAAGACCGGACAGAACAGCTTCAATTTACGATTGGAATTGATCGTTTACGTCAGCGAGTTTTTGATCGATGTGATGCGGATCGAAGCGAATTTTTGCC
>JADEXW010000687.1 GCA_015206935.1 Pseudanabaenaceae cyanobacterium LEGE 13415
GCGTTACTAAATCTAACTTTATATGTGACTATCGATTAATTAAATTAATCGATAGAACCTAAGAAATGAAGCACAAATTAGCAGAACCTTCTTTTTTGTATACGGAATGACTGTTACTTAAATTGTCACATACGGATAAGCTCTGAGGTATTTTTGAGACATGAGTATTGGCTCATTGCATTCAACCGGATTTCACTTGTGTAAAACGGGGATCGTAGGCAGAAATGCGTGTTTGAGCCAATAGATTTGGGAAAATACTCGGTTTGATTGTTCATCTCAGTTTGAGAATTTAGATCAGAATTATTGTGCTTTTGCTACTTAGATCATTTTGCAAAGGAAATACAATGCGATCGCGTTTTCTATCAAAAATCTAAAAGCAGTATTCTGAATACAGCACGTTTTTCTTAAATCCGGAGTATTTCTTGAAGCTTGAATTAGGTGGGAAAAGAAGGTCGCTTGACTTTGGTAAATGAATCCGTTTAGGTATTAGTTATTCTGGCAGTCGTGTGTAGTTGAATTTCGGTTTGTCGTGTGTTTTTTGCTGTGATTTGACGTGAGTTTTGCAGTATGTCAACTTTAGCGATTTTTGCACCTAATCTGCATGGTGGTGGTGCAGAGCGGGCAATGGTCAATTTGGCGCGAGGGTTCTCGGAACAAGGCGTGTCGGTTGACTTGGTGTTGGTGAAGGCGGAGGGTGCTTATCTTGGTCAAGTGCCGCCGAATGTTCGTGTTGTGAATTTGAATCATCAGCGCGTCCTTGCAAGTTTATTTGATTTAATGCGGTACTTACAGCAAGAACGTCCTCAAGTCTTGCTCTCAACTTTGCCTGAACCAGGAATTGCAGCGGTTTGGACAAAGTTGCTTTCCGGGGTTTCGACTCGTGTGGTGGTGAATGTGCAGAACAATACCTCACAGGAGACACAGAACGGAGCAGGACTCGCAGCGCGATTGATGCCGCGATTGATTCGGTGGTTTTTTCCGTGGGCAGATGCGATCGTCACTGTTTCTAAAGGGGTTGCGGATGATTTGAAGCAGATTGGATTGTCAGAGTCGAACATTCGAGTCATTCATAATCCGGTTGTGACTCCGGAGTTGGTTGTGCGATCGCAAGAACCTGTAGATCATCCCTGGTTTGCGGAAGGTGAGCCGCCTGTGATCATTGCAGTGGGGCGATTGACGAAGCAAAAAGACTTTCCAACGCTGTTAAAAGCATTTGCAGAGGTGCGGAAGGTACGAACTGCGAGATTGATGATCTTAGGGGAAGGAGACGATCGAACTGCATTAGAAGCATTCGTTCAAGAATTGGATATTGCTGATTCGGTTGCACTTCCAGGCTTTGTTGCGAATCCATTTGCTTATCTATCCAAGTCCGCATTGTTTGTGTTGTCTTCGTTGTTTGAAGGCTTACCAACCGTGTTAATTGAAGCGATGGCAGTAGGTACTCCAGTGGTCGCAACGGATTGCAAGAGTGGTCCGATGGAAATTTTGGACAATGGAAAATATGGCAATTTAGCACAGGTTGGGGATGTGAATGGATTGGCGACTGCGATCGTGGAAATGCTCGATCGTCCAACCGATGCAAAACTGCTACAGCAACGCGCTAAAGAATACTCATTAGAGAAATCATTGCAGGACTATTCAGACTTGTTCAATCTTGGCGTTTCATCGCTCCGTCCAACAGAACAATGATTTTTAGAAAAGCACTTCAGTTCTGGTTTCTGATTGTTCTTGCTTTAGTGATTGCTCTAGGGTGGGGATTGTATCAATCTCAGTTCATCTATCCAGCAACTGCGGCGGTACGATCGATTCCAGCCTTAGCGCGTGGAATTGGATTGTCTTGTTGGTTGTCGATGCCTCCCGATCGAGATTTTTCTAAAAAGCATCTTGAGAGTTGGGTCACAGAAAAAGACTTTAAGCAGTTTGCAGATTGGGGTTTAACGCATGTTCGACTCCCGATCGAGCCTGAGTTTTTACAATCCAACAAAGCTCGATCGCAGTTAATTGCAGAACATATTGCGTATGTCGATCGAGCAATCGAATGGTCAAAGAAATATAATCTTGCGATCATTCTCGATGTTCATCCCTTGTTGCCGATGGATTTGAAAGCAGGCACTCGATCGGAGGACTACGATCGCTTAAAGCAGCTTTGGATTGCTTTAGCAAAACGCTATCGAACTCAGTCCAATGCTGTGTTCTATGAACTCTTGAATGAGCCGCAAATGGAGCAGGTTGAAACCTGGAGAAGCATTGCTCAAGGCTTAGTCGAGCAGATTCGCACGATCGATACAACACACAGCATCATTGTTTCTGGACATCATGCAGGAGCCTATGACTATATGAAAATGACACCGATCAAAGGTGAAAAACTGATTTACACTTTCCATTTCTATGAACCCATTCAGTTTACGCATCAACGTTCAGGCTGGATTGGTGCATTCGCAAATTTGCGCGATGTTCCTTACCCGTATGATTCAAAACGATTTGCAACCGCGAAAGCTCGATCGAGTTCTGATCCAGAAACCGCTCGATTGTTAAATAGCTATCAATCTGATCGCTTTGATAAGCAGAAAGTTGAAGCAAAGCTGCGTCCGGTGTTGAGATTTCGATCGCGCTACAACGTTCCTATTTATTGTGGGGAATTTGGCGCAAATCGAGATGCACCCATGCCGGATTGGGCGAACTGGAATCGGGATGTCGTAGAACTGTTGCAGCGCTATCAGTTTGAGTATGCGTTCTGGGAATACCGTGGGAGCTTTGGATTGATGTCATTTGATTCAACTGAGATTGATCCCGCGAAATTAAAGGCGATCGGGGTTCGTCAGATGTAGAAATATTAAGAATTTGTAAAAGTACGTAAATCTGTACGGCTCAGGATTGAGAATACAGAAGAATGAAGCAGAGACGGAAAGGTTGAGCGCTGAGTATTGGGT
>JADEXW010000688.1 GCA_015206935.1 Pseudanabaenaceae cyanobacterium LEGE 13415
GTCTCTTACAGGCGTATGCACCGAGTTTCGAGCCTGAGCCGCGTCGGTAAAAAAGTTATAAAAGTTGCACTAATCGAGGGGCGTGATGCCCCTTTTTTTTGAGCAATCTAAGTTTGATGGGCTTTTGGCTACGTTGCAGTCGTCTAAAGCCCCCTAAATCCCCCAAATTTGGGGGACTTTGAAGGTGGAAAACGCTTTGGAATTCTGTAAATCCTTCTAGCTCAAAGTCCCCCAGAATGGGGGATTTAGGGGGCGAAGGATTCCAGCAATAACAGATTAATTTGTACGTACAGAGTCGCCAGAATGGGGAGTTTAGAGAGCGATTTCCAGAGATTTAGAACAAACTCATCTGTGAAGTGGGTGGTTCGAGTTGATTCCAAGGTAAATCAGGAACGAGTACTGATGCCTGTTCAAGAAGTCTCTGGAATTCACGCGCATTTTGAGGCGATCGCTCTTCGACAGGACAATGCACGAAAAAGTACACCTCAGTTCCTTGCTGCAATGTTCGATCGACCCATTTCACCCATTCTTCTAAATAAGTTTGATTCATCTCCGGATGGCTAATATACCGAACTAGACTAAACGGCGCAGTAATATCCGGTTGTAATGGCACTCTTGGTTTCTTACGTTCACTTTCTAATTGTGGATCGTCTTCACATTCGTAAATCGGACGAGTATCGAGTAAAACACGCCCAATCTTTAACTCTTTTAATAGTTCATTCAACTGTGTGCGATACGGTTCTTTAAACCATTGTTGATGTCGAACTTCTAGCGCTAATTCTGCACCTTTCCAACCGCGTAAGAATGTTTCCAAATCATTGAAATTTGAAGGACTGTAGCTTGGAGGTAATTGTGCAAATAAGACACCTAATCGATCGTCTAATCGCTGCATCAATTCCAAAAATTCCAATGCACCAGGGATTGAGGATGCAAGATTCCCAGAGTGCGTTAATGTTTTCGGAAGTTTAGGACAAAACTTGAAACCCGATGGCGTTTCGGATTTCCAGCGATCGACCGTTGCACGATCGGGAATAGAATAAAAGGTTGTATTGCCTTCAACACAAGTAAAGCGCCGACTATACAAATTGAGAAAATCTGACGGCTTACTTTTGGGTGGGAACAGATCGCCCACCCAAGGTTTATAAGCCCAAATTGCACAACCGATACGAAAAGTCATTGTTCAAATTTCAGCCTCTAGAACAACAGAGATTCAATCACTTGATAGAGTTCAAGCTCGATCGAGAATTTGATAATCAAGACGAACATTAAACGTAATCCATATGCGCGGCGGAAATCAGATTAGAACAGCGGCACTGCTCGGACTCTTAAGCGGAATTTTTGTATTAGCTGGATACTATCTCGTTGGCAACGAACAAGGTCTTATTCTAGGACTTATTTTTGCAGCATTCAGTAGTTTAGGCTCTTGGTACTACTCAGATCAGGTGGCATTAGCTTCGTATGCGGCTCAACCCATTGAGCGATCGCAAGCCCCTGAACTATTTGATATGGTACAAAAACTCAGCAATCGGGCTGAAATTCCGATGCCGCGAGTGTTCCTCGTTCCAACCAAATCTCCGAATGCGTTTGCAACAGGACGTGATCCAGACCATGCAGCCGTCGCAGTGACACAGGGAATTATCGAACTCTTGTCACCTGAAGAATTAGAAGGTGTTTTAGCTCACGAATTAACGCACGTCAAGAATCGCGATACGTTAACTCAAGCAGTTGCAGGTACGATCGCAGGTGCAATTACGTTTCTCGGTCGGATGCTGACTTTTGGAGCGCTTTATGGTCCGGTTTATCGAGACGATCGACGCGGCGGAAACCCACTTGGTCTTTTGTTCTTAATCATTCTGGCTCCGTTATCTGCCGCATTGATTCAGTTTGCAATCTCTAGAACTCGTGAATTTGCAGCCGATCAAGGATCAGCGGAAATTACCGGGAATCCCTTGGCGTTGGCGAGTGCATTAGAGAAATTGGAATCGATCGGGCATCAAATTCCAATGAATGGCAACCCAGCACTTTCCCCGCTGTTAATCGTGAACCCGCTTTCTACACAAGGATTGCAGTCGCTATTTCGGACACATCCTCCTACTGAAGAACGGATTCGTCGATTGATGGAATTAGCTCAACAACCACAAGCAGCTGCGACCCTTGCGGTAGCTGCGAATCAGATCGCGTCTTAACCCTGAAGAACTCTGTGCTACAACAGGATTACCTTTAAAACAGACTTAATTTATGACGCGACGTGATCCTAACGATCCGAGTGGCATCGGAGATGAAATTAAAGCCCACATTGCAATCCTCGGAACACTCGTTGGGATCATGTGGATTTTAGAAATCGTAGATATTGCCCTCGATGGCAGACTGAATTATCTCGGAATCTATCCTCGTAACTTTGTTGGGTTGCGGGGTGTTTTATTAGCACCATTTCTCCATCGGGATTTTCGTCATTTAATCAGCAATACGATTCCATTTGTCGTCATGGGCTGGTTTGTCATGCTGCGCGGCATTCCTGAGTTCTTTAAAGTGACCGCGCTTGTCACTGTTTTGAGTGGGCTTGGCGTTTGGTTATTGGGCGCACCTGGGTTGCACATTGGCGCAAGTGGCGTAATTTTTGGCTATTTCGGATTTTTACTATCGCGAGCTTATTTTGAGCGGAGTGCTTTATCGATCGCAATGTCGCTTGCAGTCGGTTTACTTTACGGTGGAATTATTTGGGGCGTATTGCCGGGACAATTGGGCATTTCTTGGGAAGGACACTTATTTGGCTTCCTGGGTGGAATTTTCGCCGCCCAACAGTTTTCTAAACGCCGCTGGTGAATTCTGCGGATCGGAACAGAATCGCTCTAAAATAAACGATCTGTGATCCTCCGATCGAGAGAACTACCATGCCCGAAAACTTAAGAAGTCAAGCCATCACTCAAGG